>JAGAFH010000024.1 GCA_017612755.1 Clostridiales bacterium | reverse complement strand
TGATCAGCGAAATAACTGCAAAGATCACTGCCAATACTTTTCTTATCATCTTTCCGGCACCCCTCTTCCAACCTCAACTGTTGGTATAGCTTTTACTATCTTGATTGTATAGGAGACCCCGGGATAAATGAATACACCGCCCATCGAATAAGGGCGCGGATTTTTATACCGGCAGTATAGTTTTCGTATAAGGAATGCCTCTTCGTGTTATACTTATAAGGTATGAAGTTTTTGAGGGGATGTAAAAAGGTTATATATAAACTCTGTGGTAAGGCCCGCTGGCTGTTGCTGGCCTTTGTGCTGACTTTCGGCATATATGTGCTGATATCGGTCCTGTGCAGCAACTATCCCAAACTGGATGGCGTACGCGACAACGACGATAACTTTATCCACGAGTATCACCTGGAAGAAGCGGCCCGTTTTTCCGTCAGGGAAGACGGTACGATGGCGATATACAGTAACGGTCCTATGGAAGGGATCATTTCCTTTATCGATATAGATTCGGGAGAGCAGGGATATTCAGGCATCGGTCTGGTGCCTGATGACAGTGATCCCGCAGGCGCTTTCTATCCCGGAAACTTCGCCCTTACCGACAGCGGCGATCTTTATGCCGTACACTATTACCGCGAGACCGATTCCAGCATGCTCTTTACTAAAGAGACCGTTGTCTGTCTGTCCTCCGACTACAGTCTCAAGGATGAGATCTGTACTTTTGAACCGGACCCCACCGAAAGGCTCCGCGGAACTGACCTGAGCAGGCTTCACTACTACGACGGACATGTCACCTTTGCACAGACGGATCTTTCCGGCGTAACGCTTTACTCCATTGATACAGAGACCGGGATCGTGACGGCCAGCAACGTCTATCCGACTGATCCTGACGGGACCTATACTTCCCTTGTAATTCCCGTAGACGGCTCCTTCCTTTTCCTGAGAAGTGACGGAAACGTATATAATGTTGCTTTTAACGAGCCCCTGGGAGAGAGCATCTACCATTTCGATACAAACAGCAGGGATACTGCTCCCTACTTCAACGAAGCAGTCCTGGCTGACGGCAAACTCTATGTGGCAAATACGGCCGGCCCCGTCACCGTCTATCTCATAGAAGACGGTGAAGCAACAAAGGTATTCGATCTCAGCGGGTACGCCGGTCAGGGAGGCAAGCTGGTAGGATTCGATGCTTACCGTCCCGACGGAGCTTCAGGTGACAGTATCGTGGTTTGTCTGGAAAATGCATTCTTCACCTGGTCCGGCGGGGAACTCACCTCAAGGGATATCCTCCTGAAACCTCACATTACGCCCCTGATGTATTTACTGAAGATACTTAAGTGTTTGTATATATTCCCGCTTATAGGACTTGTGATAAATATCATCATCCGCAGGAAGACCCTTCTTTACAAACAGCTGGTGATCACCATTCCGGTGTTCGTTGTACTGGCCACGGTGATCGCTGTCAGGATATACGGCTATGCGGACAACAATAAGCGTACGAATATCGAGAAAGACGTGACGATAATCAGCGAACTTGCTGCCGATACCTTCGAAGGATACGACTTCTCCGGACTTCTTGAGACGAATGAAGATACCGGTGCTGCCTATAGTGACCTTACTTCAAAGCTCGACACCCTTTATTCCAACCGGGATAATTACTGGAGCGAAGGCTATTCCTTCTCGGTCATCTACAGGGAAGATAATGACAACGCTTACGTCCTTGCAGGCAACGACTGTCTGACCATCCCCATGCAGCAGAAGGAAGAACTCAAAGAGGATTTCCCTTCTTTCGGCTCTTCTTCCCCCAAGGTCTATCTTTCGAATAATCTGGGATCTCTCACCGGAGATTCTGATATCTATGAAAATACCGTCGTAGGTTATGCCCGGATCGCCAACACAGATCCTGACGGGGAGTTCTACGTAAAGGTAGATCCCGATATCGCCGTCCTTTATAACGACAGAAGTGATATCTGGTTCGATATCGCCATCTACAGCTTCCTGATAATCTGCGCCTTTACTCTCCTTCTGGTCCTCTCCACCCTTCTGAATATCAGGGTCATAAAGAAGGCCACATCTGCAGTAAAGAGCATCTCCGACGGCGACCTGTCAGCCAGGGTCAACTACAAGTCAAAGGACGAACTGGGACAGATCTGTTCCCAGGTCAACGAGATGGCCATAAGCCTCGAAAGATCCTTCGAAGAGAAGGACCGGACCGAAAAGTTCTACTACAAGTTCGTCCCCGAGAAGTTCCGCGAATATCTTGGAAAGGACAGTTTCACGGATCTGACACTGGGCGATGCCAGCAGCCGTGAACTGACAGTCCTCTTCTGCGACATCCGTTCCTTCTCCATCAATTCGGAGATAATGACCGCCAAGGAGAATTTCTCATTCGTCAACACCATCTACGGAAAGGCAGGTCCCATAATCCGTGAGCACAACGGCTTCGTCGACAAGTACATCGGAGATGCGGTCATGGCCCTTTTCGAAAATGCTGACGATGCGGTTTCCTGCGGTGTAGACCTCTACCGTGCCATCGTTCTGGATCCTGCCACTGCTAAAGAACTTAATATAAGCGATATCAACATCGGTATCGGCATCCACACCGGTATGGCCATGATCGGTATCGTAGGAGAGAGCGAACGTCTCTCCGGAACCGTCATATCAGATACGGTCAATCTGTCCTCCAGACTCGAGTCCCTTACTAAGCAGTACAAGACAGCGATGCTCATCTCAAAAGACACCGTGGACCGCCTGTCCTCTCCTGACGATCTGGATCTTAGATATCTCGGCATGCTCCAGGTTGCAGGCGTCAACGAAGTAAGAGGCGTATACGAGGTCCTGGACTGCCTCAGGGAAGAAGATAAGAAGGTCCGCTCGGACAACTCTACTGAATTCCGGGAAGCTGTAAGGCTCTTCCAGCTGGGCCGCCGTGACGATGCGGTAAAGGCCCTTGAGAAGCTGGCAGCTGAGGGCCGTTCCGACCATGTAGTCGATATGTATCTTGAATATATCCGTTCCCTGTCCCCCGACGACAAGGGCAACATATTCAGGTTTGTCAGAAAATAAAAGAAGTCCTGAAAAGGGCTTCTTTTCTGTTCAACTTTTTTTCTGCGGTTATTATCCTTCAGGGTTCAGGCTCTTTTTAAAGTCCCTGTGGATCATTACTGACATGACGATATCAACTACATAGATGCAGTTACAGATCAGGTAAAGGAAGAACCTGCCAAGGGAGATCTTACGCTTCCTCAGAAGATGGATGGCACAGATCTCTTCAGGGATGACAGTAGTAAGAAATACTCCGATATCGATGGCAACAAAAATAGGAATAAAAAGAAGTCCTACGCCCATCAGTCCCATGAAGACCAGGACGCCGATAACAGCTATAACAAAGAAGGCCAGATAGTAGGGTATCTGTACAAACTTGTTGATCATGGTGATCTTGGCAAGCTTAGCCTTGTCCTTACAGATAATGCTGATCACGATAGTTGCCAGAAGCTGCACTGCATAAACGATCAGGCAGACAGTATATATCTCATCAGGATAAGCATCCATGAGAAGACATATGGCTAAGATATAAAGGTATGGTGATATTCCATTGAATATTAAGAGCTTTTCCATGGTCACTATTCTACCACGATATGGTCATTCTTTTCTCTCAATTATCTTTCTTTATATGTTCGTTGATGTAAATCTCTTTGCACCTTGAATGCATCGCACATATTCCTTGTAAAGGATTCCTCGGACGGGTGACAATAGACGATAAACACTTTCATTTGTGTTCCTCCAGGTAAGATTCTATCACGGGTCTTGCATCTTCCATGCTCACCGGCCATCCGTGACCGCATGCAAGCATTTCGGGATCGATCTCAAGGATCTTTCTTAAGGAACCTTTCATCAGCTCAATGCTTACAGCATGAGGAGTGATGTCCGGTCTTTTCCACAATGCCGTAAAGGCATCACCGCAATAAAGGATATTGTCAGCCAGTATTCCGAGAGAACCGTAAGTATGTCCCGGAAGAGGGATTATCTGCGCATCAAAACCGAGAGTCTTAAGAAGATCCCAATTATCGCCGATCAAAATGTCCGGGGTATATTTATGAGTGCGGAAAATTGAACCGTTAATGTGTTGTGTGATATTCCTGAAACGATACTTTGGCATGGTCGGCCAGACCGGCTGTGACATAAAGTGACGGGGAAGATCCTTGTCTTTTTCGGAAAGGATTATCTTAGCTCCTCTTTTTTGTAAAGCCCGGGCATTCCAGTCGTGATCGGCATGTCCGTGGGTGAGGAAAACATAATCGGCTTTAGTATCTCCAAGCCATCTGTCCAGCGCCTTCAGATTCCCGAACAATCCCGTATCGATAAGCAGATTCGTGCCGGAGCTTTTCAGGAGATAGCAGGTCGTACCACCATGGACCAGATATCTGATCCGTGGCTCGCTTTTTGTCATCGGTTTCTGATCAGGGTTGTAAGGTATTTTCTCAGTAATAACATTCACATCGCTCTTCCTGACCATCAGGTTATAGGCATATTTATCACATCTGTTAAAGCCAAGCTTCTGAGCGAGCGCATAATCGTTAACATAGATCTCATACTCGTCACCGACGCTTCTCGCAATAAAAGTCTTATACCCCTTGTATTCCGCGTATGTCTGCAGCTTGTAAGCTTCCGTTATATTCTCCTGCTTTGATGAAAGGTGATCTTTGCATGGTAGTTTTCCATTCACCTGCATCTCAATATTCCTTTTTTACTTCTGTTATCTTGTATATTCTCTTAAACTTTTCCAGGTCATAGGTATCTTTGATCAACATTACCTCTGTGAAATGACCATCTTCTTTACTCTTAAAACCTGCTATCTGCTCTCCGGTACAGATACTGCACTTGATCACTGCTGTCTGTTTGTCGGAATCAAAAGGTATATCTTCGTTAAGATATCGCTCATAGTACGGTTTCTTACCATTATCCTGATGCATCTCTATGCCGAATATAATGATAAATCCCAAAAGGATGATCCCGCCGATAATACTTAATACCCAATAGAAAACATCTGTGATGATCCAGATGCCGACAGGCAATAGTATACCGACAACTAAAGATATTGCTATCCAAACTGCATCAAAATGAATGGAATTGATCTTGGGCATCCTAAACTTACTCATACTCTGTCATCCCGAAGCTTCGAAAAGTTAACACTCTAGGATCACATTATATCAAGCATTCCACGCTGCGATCTTCTCACACGCATCCTCCGCAGCCATCTCGCCATACTCGCCTTCGAAAAAGTGATCCGCACCATCAATTATGACCAACTCACCGGAAGACAGCGCTTCCAGCATCTGATCGTACGATGTCGGATCCTGGCCATATCCGTCATGAGTTCCCATATAGATGACGGTATTAAGATCGCAGTCATCCAGGTGATCATATAAACGGAGCGTCGCGGAGGTTCCGTCCTCATATGTCACCGTAAATACCTCACCTGCAAATATTGCCGGTTCTACGAGAAGTAAGCCTTTGATCTCAGATCCTCTTTCGCATCCTGCAAATGCAGCAACTATTCCTCCGAAACTATGTCCCCAGA
>JAGAFH010000023.1 GCA_017612755.1 Clostridiales bacterium | reverse complement strand
CCGCCTACATACTTGTCGACGGGGCAGAGCTTTTTGATGGTCTCCTTGTTGAAGATCTCCTTGTCATTCTTGTTAACAGGATAACGGAACTCGTACCAGGAGGAGTCAACGAATGTATCCATAGTATCGGGATCTCTCTTTGCATCAGCTCCGCACTTGGGACACTTGCAGTTCATGAAGGACTCACACTTTGCAAGAGGAGATTCCCCGTCGGGAGTAAACTCTACATCGTAGGGAAGAAGGACAGGAAGATCCTTCTCGGGAACAGGTACGACGCCGCACTTCTCACAGTGGATCATGGGGATAGGTGTGCCCCAGTATCTCTGTCTGGAGATAAGCCAGTCGCGGAGTCTGTAGTTGACTATCTTGCGTCCCATATCCATGGTGGCCAGCTTGTTTACGATTGCGTCGATAGCTGCGTGCATCTCGATGCCGTCGAACTCTCCGGAGTTGGTGAGAACACCCTTTTTCTCGCAGTAGGGGAGTTCGTCTTCTACACCCTCTGCTGACTGTACTACACGGATGATATCAAGACCGAACTTTGTTGCGAATTCGAAGTCTCTTTCGTCGTGGGCGGGAACAGCCATAACAACACCTGTTCCGTATGCTGCGATTACATAGTCGGATGTCCAGATGGGAACCTTTCTTCCGTTAAGAGGATGGATAGCATAAGATCCGGTGAAGACACCTGTCTTCTCTCTTGTGGTGGACATACGGTCGATATCGGAAGCCTTGGATGTGAATACCTTATAGTCTTCTACCTGGGCTTTGCATTCTTCTGTTGTGAGCTTGCTGCAGATCTCTGACTCGGGAGCAACTACAACATATGTAACGCCCATGAAGGTATCTGCTCTTGTGGTGAATACCTCAAGCTTTAAGGGATCGCCGTTCTCATCCTTTAAGATCTCTCCGTCCTTCTCAACGGTGAAAGCGACCTGGGATCCTTCTGATCTTCCGATCCAGTTGGTCTGGATCTTCTTTGTCTTCTCAGGCCAGTCCAGGGAAGGGAGGCAGTCGAGAAGCTCCTGTGCATAGTCAGTGATCTTGAAGAACCACTGGGTCATGTTCTTCTTGACTACTTCGCTGTCACATCTTTCGCATCTGCCGTCGATTACCTGCTCATTGGCAAGAACGGTCTTACACTTATCACACCAGTTGACAGGTGCATTCTTTCTGTAAGCAAGACCTTTTTCGTAGAACTTGGTGAAGAGCCACTGGTTCCACTTGTAGTACTCGGGCATGCATGTTGCAAGCTCGTAGTCCCAGTCGAAGGTAGCGCCCATCTCCCTGAGCTGCTTTTCCATGGTGGCTATATTCTTAAGAGTGGAATCCTTGGGATGGATACCTGTCTTGATGGCATAGTTCTCGGCAGGAAGACCGAATGCATCAAATCCCATGGGATGGAAGACATTATATCCCTGCATCCTCTTCATACGTGACCAGGAGTCTGTAAGGGAGTAGTTGTACCAGTGGCCCAGGTGAAGGTTGGCACCGGAAGGATAGGAGAACATCTCAAGACAGTAGAGCTTCTTTCCGTCCTTGTTGGGATCGAACTTGTAAAGCCCGGTCTCTTCCCACTTCTTCTGCCACTTACGGTCTATATCGACTGAATAAGACATAATATATACCTCTCAAATAAATTAATTACTTTAATAACAAAAAGGATTGTACCACATCAAAAGGGAATATGTTATATCTTCATAATAAAAACAGAAAAAAGCTTTTTCGGAGGTATAAAGGGCTTTTTCCGGGCGAAAAAGACTGCTGATAGATTTTTGTCTATCGGTAAAGAGGTTGTTCGGGGGATTTTAACAGCATATTAAATATAGATGGAAATGAATATTTGATCTTTCCGACTCTTTTAGCTCCCTAACAGCGGTACATCCGGCATTACCTGCCGGTATTTCCGGTGATCAGAAGAAAACGGAGGGGTGAAAATGTCTTCAGTGGGAGAACAATCTGACCTTTGATATGCAGTTTGTGAAAAATGGGGCAATTTGGCAAATTGAAACAAACTTGCAATCTAAATGGGGTGTTCTTAGATTGATTTTAAAACCCATTACTGTATAATTAAGATGATTTCTTATGAAATCCTGAATAAAGATCTAAACAGCGCCTCCGGGTGCTTGACTATATAATTGAGGTAAATATCTATGGGTTTAGGAATGGAGATTGGTATCGATCTCGGTACCAGCAGTGTGCTGATTTATGTCCGCGGAAAGGGCGTTGTTCTTAAAGAACCCTCCGTTGTGGCTGTTAATAATAAGACAGGTAAAGTACTCGCAGTAGGTGAAGCAGCAAGCTTGATGCTTGGAAGGACTCCCGGTGTTGTCGAGGCTATCAGACCTTTAAGGGAAGGTGTTATTTCCGATTTCAGAGCTACTGAAGTCATGCTCAAGGCATTCATCGGAAGAGTATGTAACGGCATCAGGGCCACATACTTTAAGCCCACCATCGTCGTCTGCGTCCCCTCGGTCATTACACCCGTTGAGCAGCAGGCGGTCGAGAATGCATGCCGTCATGCAGGCGCCAAGGACGTATTCCTGATCAGGGAGCCTATCGCAGCAGCCATCGGAGCAGGTATCGATATCACAAAGGCCTGCGGATCAATGGTAGTCGATATCGGCGGCGGAACTACCGATATTTCAGTCATTTCCCTCTGTGAGCCCGTTGTAGACGCTTCTCTGAAGGTTGCAGGCGATAAGTTCGACGAAGCTATCATCAAGCATGTAAGGAGAAAGCATAATATCCTCATTGGTGAGAAGACTGCAGAGATGCTCAAGATCCAGATCGGATGCGCATATCCCAGGGATGAGGAGCTTACTCTTGACGTAAGGGGAAGAAACCTTATCACAGGTCTTCCTTCTACGGTTACCGTATCTTCCACAGAGATGCTGGAAGCTCTCGAGGAGCCTGTATCATCCATCTTTGAAGCTGTTCATGTCGTTCTTGAGAAGACACCTCCGGAGCTTATGGCTGATATCTCCCAGAGAGGTATCGTTATGACAGGTGGTGGAGCTCTGCTCTATGG
>JAGAFH010000208.1 GCA_017612755.1 Clostridiales bacterium | reverse complement strand
GTGCTGAAACAACTCCTAAGATAATATTTTATATAGTTTGATTGATAATTACAACAACCATGATCCGTTATATATACCTTTTAGCACCAATAGAAATAGTGTATTATATCTCAGTAATAATGAAACTATACCTTTTCAAGGAGAATCCCATGAGCAACCCTCCCGTTTGGTACGAACATATACATACTTGTAAGCAGACAGGCGCAAGGCTCGGCCGTGTGCATACGCCTCACGGAACTTTTGATACGCCTGCCTTTATGCCTGTAGGGACCCAGGCTTCCGTCAAGGGCATGAGTCCCGATGAGATCGCCTCCATGGGCGCAGGTATTATATTGTCCAATACGTACCATCTTTGGATGAGACCCGGATCGGAGCTGGTTGCTAAGGCAGGGGGCCTTCACAAGTTCATGAACTGGAAGGGCGCAGTCCTGACTGACTCCGGGGGATTTCAGGTATTCTCCCTCGCCCGTCCAAAGGACATCATCGAAGAGGGTGTTAAGTTCAGATCGCACCTGGACGGATCACGCCACCTTCTTACACCAGAGAAGTCCATTGAGATCCAGAATGATCTTGGCGCAGACATCATCATGGCCTTTGATGAGTGCTGCCCCTACCCTTCTACTTTCGAATATTCAAAGAGATCCCTTGAGAGGACTACCCGCTGGCTGGAGAGATGTATCTCCACCCATAAGCGTCCCTCCGACCAGGCTCTTTTCGGAATAATCCAGGGAAATATGTATCCTGAGCTTCGTCAGGAGAGCGCCCGTCAGATCACATCCTTCGATCTTCCGGGTTTTGCCATAGGAGGACTGTCCGTAGGAGAGCCTGCTCCACTGATGTATGAGATGCTTGATGCCACTGTACCATTGATGCCTGAAGATAAGCCAAGGTATCTGATGGGAGTAGGAACTCCCGACTATCTTATCGAAGGCGCTATCCGCGGTATCGATATGTTCGACTGTGTACTTCCTACACGTATGGGTCGTCACGGAACCGTTCTCACTTCCCACGGCAGGGTCATTATCAGGGATGCCAAGCATGCAGAGGATTTTGGTCCTATGGATCCCGAATGTGACTGCTATGCATGTAAGAACTTCTCTTCTGCTTATGTCCGCCATCTTCTTAAGGCAAAGGAGATGTTCGGCCAGAGGCTTTGCACCTGGCATAACATCCACTTCCTTCTGTCTCTTATGGAGAAGGTACGTGAAGCTATTGCAGAAGACTGTCTTGGTGATTTCAGGGATTCGTTCTTTAAATCTTATTACGGGAGCTGATCAGTTACTGATCCATGCTTTTCGCATATGATCCCATGTCTTATCCGGTTGTATATCATTAAGCAGTGATTCAACTATGGGCCCCAGAAACACCTTCAGAGCATTTATTGCATCTTCAAGTGATATGGAAACCATTGCTTTTTTCTTCTTGATAAAAGCCTGCCAGCGCATTCTGCGGACAGGATCCTCACCGTATCCGTCTTCAAAGGCAACGATCTCTGATAAAGTTGTGTGTCTGTATTCAAAAGTCTCCCTTACAGCCTCTTTTAATTCGTTACCGTCAAAATCGCAGGAATTGGAAAGTATATAGATATCGTAAAAGTCCTTAAATCTGGAATTATCGTAACCTAATGAAACAACGGCTTCGAACTTTTCGGCAATCAGCGAACATATAGTATATGAAAACACGCAAGGAGGTTCATCATCTAAGATAACGGGATACTCCATCTCTACACGGCCGGGAAAGACCACATCACCATAACCGACATCAATTGTAACAGGGATCTTTGTTCTATCAAGATACGCAACTATACTTACACTTACTCCATGATACTTTTTGAACTCAGTTATAGATCTGACAGAAAGCGTACTTAAATCAAAAACAAGAGGATCGTCTGCCTTAACTTTAAATATCTCTGAAAAGACTTCTTTTATCTGATCATTATCGTTACTTAATCGTGATGCAAGAAGATCAATATCCGTTGTAGCTCTTGAAAAGCTTCCTTCGAAACAGGCATATAATAACATCCCGCCTTTAAGGATAAAGTTGTCTCTATATTGCGAGACCGAAAGACGATACAGTGTTCTTTCAAGCCCATATAAAGTCAAGAGTTCCAGCATCGTTTTGCCGGTCTCTTTACTTCTGTTTTTCAGTTTATCCTTAATCGAGGCAGCACTTCTCACAGAAGCACCTCCAGATATGTTCCAAGGATCTTTCCACACCCCAGGTCATTAGCATACTTGCGGAGCTTGATGAGATCACGATCCTCTTTGCCAAGATAATTCTTGAGTACTTCTCTTGTTTCTTCTATACCAATCTTGTTACGGTAATAAAGAATATCTACAACCGTCTTTTCGATATCATACATCCGGTATGTTCCCGTTTCATCAGATATACTTGTAACCCCGGTATTAAATCTGGAATCAGGGAAATACCAGACATGGGTATCGGGCCAGTCAGGAAGAGTAGAAATCTTCATACTTCTTTCAATTGCTATATCCACTCTATCGGGAAGAAATGTCGTAAGCCCATAAAAACGTGCAGAAGTCATCATGCAAAAAACACTTTTGGGAGCGTATGCGGAAACAATAGCAAAATCAGAGTGTTCTCCGGTATACTCTCCATTTTCATAAGTGTTATTTGTCAGTTTATTAAGTTGGCCTTGTGACACAAGCTTGTTTATCTTGTAGTATGAATATCCCATCTTAAAAAGTTCTTTTCTATCATAGAAATGCTTATCAGGAGATATACCGGTAGCCATAATGATCCCCCCTACTCTTTTCCTATAAGATATCACCGCTAATTACATATTTCAATATTTTTCTGCAATTTTATATTATTGCAGAACTTTTTAAAAATCGGAGAATAGATCCCATCAGTCGTCGCTTCTGACGATCATGGTAATTCCGGTCAGGTTGTCACCTGCCAGCATGGTCTGTTCCGATATCCTGCAGATAAGGTTATCCATCCACTCTTCACTGCTGATGGAGGTAAGGGCATCCGAAAGGATGGCCGGATCCGACAGTTTGTCGAAGAAGGAATAGGTACCGCAAACGATGCGGTCCTCGTCTTCCAGTGAGAAGGTACCGTTAGGGAGAAGCTTCAGCTCGCCGTTTTTTACGATATATGCATATACCCTGCCGTGTCTGTCGACTTTTATCCTGTTGTCGTTAATATTAATGAGCATGTAGTCGCAGTCGTCAGGCACCATCTTTTCGGTCTCTTCGATGACTTCCTCGAACTCCTTTCCGGTGCACTCCTTGATCTTCGCTTCGATGGCATCTGAATGGGGGGCATAGAACTTCTGGGACTTGCTGGAATAAAGGAGCATTATGGTGACAGTGGAACTGTAGTTCATGAAGAGCCTGTCGCTGTACTCTTCTTCTCCGCCTTTATGCTTGATGGTATAGTACTCGATCATAAAAGCCCCCTCTTTACCGTAATTACTACTCCGGTGTAGTTGTCCTGCCTGGGGTGTTTTCTTGTCCTTACGTTTATCTTGAGCCTGGAGGCGATCTCTGATGCGGTTCCCAGAAGTGTCGTGTTCATGTAGGAAGGAAGTGTCTGCCAGGGGATGGCGTCAGTGAGACCGTCGGAACTGACGATTATAACGTCACCGTCCAGCAGCTTCATCGGCTTATGGGTATAGATGACCCTGGGATTTTCGTTGCCCATATAATCCACCAGGGCCCTGCCCTTACTGTTGGCGTAGGCGGCCTGTGTCTGCTTTCCTGCCAGGGCGAAGTTCTTTACCAGGACGGATACATAGTTCTGTCTGGGGTTCAGGATAGTAGCTTCGTTGTTCCTTATGAGGATGATGTCACTGTCGCCTACGCTGTAGAAGTTCAGATATCCGTTGGATATGTGGGTCATGGCAAGGGTGGCGCCTCCGGCACCTCCGTAGTTCTTATAGAGCTCATTGGAAAGCTGTCTGATCATGTCAGCATTATGGGTCGATGCAAAGAAACTCAGGGGGCAGGACTTTTCGATCTTGTCGGCGATCTTGTCGGCAATGTCCTTGCCGTATTTCATGCCTCCCATGCCGTCGGCCACGCAGACAACAAAACCGTATTTCTTAATGTCCTCCATGGAAGATATAAAGTAGGCATCCTCCTGCCTTTCCCTCTTGCCCACTTCGTGGAAATACGCGGCATCAAGGGACAGATATTCGTCATCAACGTGACCGGATATCATCTTGTTGGAACGGATCATAAAATTAACGAAGGCAGACAGGGCTACGATCACGAATATTATCGCGAATCCTATGAGTGCTCTGGTCCCGACATCGAGAACGGATAACTCAATCAGCATCCTTTTCTTCCGCCATCTCTTCGAAGATCTCATCTTCGAGTGAGGCTTCATCTTCCTCCTCGTCTGCGGCGGAAGGAGCCTTGCCGATAAATTCTGAGATCAGTTCACCTGTAAAGAAAGCGAACATATACTGGGTCAGCGCATGGGCTACAGTAAGATAGAAGATAATGGCCATTGCATAAGCAAAATAAGCCGTAGTCGCAAAGAGTGCAAAGGGGAATATTACCATAAGTATCACAAGCACTCCGATCAGCCCGAGGCAGGGACCGAATCTTAAGAGGAAGAACAGGAATGCGTTCTTGTAGATCTTGGCAAGAGGAAGATCTACAGATACGATCATCTGGTCTGCCATATTTTTTATTACTATGAACACACAGAACATGAATATAAAGAAGATGGTAACGACTGTTCCCAACCGGCTCTCGAGATGCGAATAGTAACCGAGACCCGTAAGGATCATGGCTGTTATGATAAGCGAGATGATCATATTTGCGAAGGACTGCTTGAAGTTCTTCCTGACGCCGTCCTTAAAGTCAGTCCAGAGGAAGACCCCGCTCTCCCTGTACAGATTTCTGTAGATCATGGAAAAACCGGCCTGGAAGGGACCGAAGTTGATAAGGGAACTTCCCATAAAGAACATGACGCAGAACACCATGATTATGTAGTAGAGCTGATATGCTGCATCCGCACCCACATCATTCTGTACTGCTTCATTTCCGATTAGACCTGCCTGGTTCATTATGGATACGAAAGTATCGGGCTCAAAGAAGCTGCTTATCTGGGGAAGGAAGAAAAGAGCATAACCGAAAGCAACCAGCATCATGGGAATATTAAAGATCATGAAAAGAACATTTACCGACATGATCTGCATAAAATGCGTCCCGAATGTAGAGAAGAATCTGTATACCGGGCCGTGAGCCTCAGGGACATAATCTTTGGCAGGGACTTTATTGAACATGATACCTTTACTTATCTCCTTCATCCAATGTTCTGTCTAATATATTAGCAAAACAGAGCATTTTCTCAAGAGAACGTTCGGCAATAGCGCCGTTTTTTTCTTTCTTTTTGTTCTTCCCCTTAAACTTTCCGGGCATCTTATTGACGATACCGAAGTTGGCATTCATGGGAACGAACTTGGTAATGTTGTGGTCAGAAACATACATTGCCATGGATCCCATAACAGTATCCGCATCCGGGATAAAGGGAGGTTCGATCTCCAGCGCCTTACAGGCGGCATAGTATCCCGCAAGAAAACCGGAGGCTGTCGATTCTATATATCCTTCTACTCCCGTTATCTGGCCGGCAAAGAAGATCCTGCCGTCAGATCTTAAGGAATAGTCGCTGTTTAAGAGCATGGGTGAATTGAGATAAGTATTCCTGTGCATTACACCCATCTTGAGATATTCAGCATTCTCAAGTCCCGGGATCGTGCCGAAGACTCTCTTCTGTTCAGGGAACTTAAGCCTGGTCTGGAAACCTACCAGATTGTACATGGAGCTTTCCCTGTCGTCCTGTCTCAGCTGAAGACAGGCATAAGGCTCTTCTCCGGTATTGGGGTCTACCAGCCCTACAGGCTTTAAGGGTCCGAACCTCATAGTGTCCTCTCCCCTTGAGGCCATGGTCTCGATAGGCATACAGCCCTCAAAGACGATCTCTTTATCGAATCCCTTTACATCTGCCCTTTCAGCATTTATAAGTTCGTGGTAGAAGTCCAGGTATTCGTCCTTCGTCATGGGACAGTTGATATAGTCGTCTCCGCCCTTGCCGTATCTTGATGCTTTGAAAGCCTTTGTCATATCGATAGATTCTCTGGATACGATGGGTGCTGCAGCATCAAAGAAATGAAGGTCGTCCTCCCCTGTAAGCCTTTTGATATCATCGTAGAGTTCTCCGTCCGTAAGAGGACCTGTCGCCACTATAACGATACCCTCACCCGGTATCTTTGTTACTTCTTCCTCATGGATGGTGATATTGCTGTCATTTCTGATCCTGTCCGTTATATAGGAGGAGAATTCATCCCTGTCTACTGCCAGGGCTCCGCCTGCAGGAACAGCGGATGCATCCGCCGCTTCCATGATAAGGGAACCGACGCATCGTAATTCTTCTTTGAGAAGTCCTACTGCGTTTTCTTTATTTGCTGCTCTTAAGGAATTGCTGCAGACCAGTTCGGCGTAGTTATCGGAATGGTGGGCAGGAGATTTTCTGGTCTTCTTCATCTCATAAAGATCGACCCTGATGCCGAATCTCGACAGGATCCGGGCCGCTTCACAGCCGGCAAGGCCCGCACCGATAACAGTGACCTTATGACTCACTCTTTTTCTCAGCCTTTTTCCTCTTGTTGGTGGAACATTCCGCATTGGAGCATCTGGGATAGACCTTGCCCCTGAATCTCTTCATGACCATATATGATCCGCACTCAGGACACTTCTTGCCGTCGATGGGAAGATCCCAGGAGATAAACTCGCAGTCGGGGTTACTTCCCTTTCTGTCGCAGACATAGAAAGTCTTATGGCCCTTCTTTGTCTTCTTGACCAGAAGTCCCGAGCCGCAGACAGGACATGAAGCCTTAGCCTTGATCTCGATATTTCTTGTATATGTACAATCGGGATAGCAGGAACATGCGATGAACTTGCCGTTCCTTCCCTCGCTTATTACCAGTTCGCCTTTTCCGCACTCAGGGCAGATCTCACCGATCTTCTGCTTTTCGATCTGTACTTCCTCGATGCTCTTTTCGGCGGATACTACCTTCTTGTGGAAGTTGGGATAGAAACCGTCAAGGACAGATACCCAGTCGTTCTTGCCGCTCTCTACCAGGTCCAGCTTCTCTTCCATGTTTGCGGTAAAAGAGATATCTGCGATCTCATTGAAGTTCTTTTCCACCATGGTGGTAACAAGTCTTCCCAGATCAGTGATCTTAAGTTCCTTGCCTTCCTTCTCCACGTACTTTCTGTCCTGGATAGTACTGATAGTGGATGAATATGTGGAAGGACGGCCTACTCCTGTCTCCTCCATCACCCTTACCAGAGTTGCCTCTGTGTAGTGGGGGGGCGGAAGGGTCTGCTTCTTTTCGAATGTGGTATCAAGGTTCTTAAGGACCTGTCCCTCTGATACTTCAGGAAGAACGTTCTTGTCGCTGTTTTCCTTATCTTCCTTTATGTCACCGTAGACTTTAAGGAATCCGGGGAATACTACCGTCTCACCGGAAGCCCTGAAGATCTCGCCGTTTGCTTCTGCATCCAGGGTAACCACATCGAGCTTTGCGTCTGCCATCTGGGATGCGAGGAATCTCTCCCAGATGAGCTTATAGAGCTTATACTGGTCATTTGAAAGAGATGACCTGACACTTTCGGGAGAAAGGTCAAAATGAGCAGGCCTTATGGCCTCGTGGGCATCCTGGGAAGAATTCTTATTCTTATACTGCCTCTTGTAGGGGCATACGAATTCTTTTCCGTAGTTTTCGTTTATAAGGCTCCTTGAAGCTGCTACCGCCTCTTCGGAGATCCTGACGGAGTCCGTCCTTATGTAAGTTACGAGAGCTGTCTGACCGATACCTGCGATCTCAACGCCCTGGTAAAGTTCCTGGGCGATCCTGGTGGTCTTTGATGTGGTAAATCCCAGTCTTCTGGAAGCTTCCTGCTGCATGGTGGATGTAGTAAAAGGAGCTGAAGGCTTTCTCGTACCGGAGGACTTCTTTACAGATGTGACAGTAAGGTCGTTGCCTTCTACTGCCTCCATTACCTTCTTTGCTCTTTCCTCGGAAAGGATCCTGCCGTTCTTGGGCTTATCCTCATCGTTTCCGTAGTACTTGATCTTAAAGGAATCCTTCTTTTTGTCAGGGGTTACAAGAGCTGAGATAAGCCAGTAATCCTCGGGGATGAATGCATTGATCTCATCGTCCCTGTCCATAACGATCTTTGTAACGGCAGACTGGACTCTTCCTGCAGAGATCCTGTTTCTGTTGCCTGTGATGATCTTCTTGTGAAGAAGGGGGCTCAGCTCATATCCTACGAGTCTGTCCAGGACTCTTCTCGCCTGCTGGGCATCAACAAGGTCCATATCGATAGCCCTGGGATGCTCTATGGCTTCCATGACCACCTTCTTGGTGATCTCGTTAAATGTAACTCTGCAGTTAGTAGCCGGATCTATCTTCAATGTGATGGCAACATGCCAGGCAATAGCTTCTCCCTCACGGTCAGGGTCCGTCGCGATATATATCTTGTCTGCATCTTTTGCCAGAGCGATAAGCTCTTTCTTTATCTTTACATTCTTATCTATATATAAGGGTTTATAATTATTGGCTGTATTTACGCCCATAGTATTGTCAGGAAGATCTCTGAAATGACCGACAGTAGCGGTAACCTTAAAATCCTTACCCAGGAACCGCTCGATGGTCTTAGCCTTTGCCGGCGACTCAACTATAACAAGATTCTTTCCCATTAATACTCTCCTTAAAACATACACCAAATCTTGTACCCGGATTCTTACAAAGTCATACTATAAGTCAATGTCCCCCAATTGTCAAAACATATTTCCCCCTGTCTTCTTCGATCTTTCTGTCCAGCTCAAGATCCGTCAGGAGCGAAGTAAGAAACGAAAAAGGGATGGGTATCATGGTAGAAAGATCGTCTGCTGTCATAGGCCTGGCGGACAGTTCATCACATATCATCTTCTTCCATGTGGACTCATCATCTATCTCATCTCCCGCCAGAAGTTTCCTGTTCATGGTCTCATTTCTGATACGGTCGATAACCGTAAAAGGATCTATCAGGACCTCCGCTCCGTCCCTTAGAAGATATAAGCCTCCGAGGCAGTCGGCAGAATAGATATTATTGGGCAATACAAAAACGTCCTTGCCCTGGGATGCCGCAAATGATGCCGTGTGTAATGTTCCGCTGAACTGTCCCGCCTGCATCACGAGACAGACATCGGACAAAGCTGAGATAAGTCTGTTTCTGGAGGGAAAGTACTGTTTGACTGCCTGCTGCCCCGGAGGCATTTCGGAAAGTATTAGTCCTTTGTCGCATAACCTCTCATATAGATCCTGATTATCGGGAGGATACACATTATCAGGTCCACCCGCCAATATGGCTATAGTCTTGCCGTAATTATCAAGAGATGATTCATGGGCCTTTCTGTCTATTCCCAGCGCCATACCGGAAACCGTAACTATCCCTTCTTTTGAAAACTCCCTTACGAAGTCTTCCGTGGCATACAGGGCATACTTACCGGGATGCCTGGATCCTACGACGCCTGCCGCGCCCCTCAGGTAACATTCCCTCAGAAGATTCCTGTTTCCCCTTATGAAGAACACTTTCGGCATTCCTGTCAGATTCCTCCATACGAAGGGATAATCATCGTCCTCGCAGGAAATGACGCTTATATCATTTTCTTCGGCTGTCTCTATATAAGTTCTTTTCAGTTCTTCTATCTTCCCTCTGGCTTCATACATCTGCTCTATCTTTGCTCTTGCGCCGTTTGTCAGCTCCAGACTGTCCCGGTCTTTGTAAAGCTTTTCAAATCCTTCACCGGTCAGGTCAAGATGTGAACTGATGATCCCTTTTGCCATAAGTTCCTTCACCGTATTTCCCGTTATGGTCCCGGAGAATCTGATGGCAGAATATTCCATGTTCTTAAGTTCAGTCTCGTTCATCTAAATCCTCCTTTTGTAGACATATGCTTCAGCTATGTCATTTCTCGTCATGTCAGATCTTCCTTCTATATCGGCGATAGTCCTGCCGACCCTTAAGAGTTTTGAGTAGCCTCTGGCAGACATTCCTCCTCTTATGGCCGCATCAGATGCATATTCCACTACATCTTTTCCGGCTCTTAACAGATCGGCATCAGCTACGGAAACAGTTCCGTTAAAGATCCTGTCGCCTCCGTATCTCTCTTTCTGGATCTCCCAGATCTCCTTTACTTTCTCTTTGACGGCGGGAGTCAAAAGCCCCTCTGTCTTTTTGGAAGTCTCCTCCAGATCCTTCGCTTCTATGCTTCTCATCTCAGTAACAATATCTATCCTGTCCATAAAGGGTCCTGCCAGTTTGCTCTGGTATCTTTTTACGGTATTGGGAGAACAGACGCATCTGGATCCTTTCTCGTAGAGCATTCCGCATTTACACGGATTTCCGGCTCCCACGAATATAAATGATGCGGGATATGTATAAGTATTTCCTTCTTTCTGTATCCTGACGATCCGTTCCTCAAGAGGAAGCCTCAGGATATCCAGGATCCCTGCCGGAAACTCAGTGATCTCATCCGCAAACAAGATCCCGTTATCCGCCATGGCTATCTCCCCTGGGAACAATGATCCTGAACTTCCCATCAGCTGTGATCTTGATATTCCGGGATAGATATAGCGGAAAGGCCTTGTTATCCCTTTTTCCTCATCAAAGAGCCCTGCTGTCTCGTTAATGGCAAATACCTGGGATGCCTCTTTCGGTGAAAGCTGCGGCATGATACCCGCCAGGATCTTTCCCGCTATCGTCTTGCCGCATCCGGGGCTTCCCAGCATCAGGATATTATGCATTCCGCAGGCTGCGATCCGGATAGCCCTTGAAGCCTTTTCCTGACCTTTAAGGACTGATATATCGATAAACTCATCATCGTAGATCTTCATCTCATCATCAAAGCTTTGGGGAGAATAATCACCTTCGATAAAGACCTTTCCCACATCATCGAGAGTATCAACCGTATGGGCTTTGATGCCTGCACAACCGGCCGACATCTTCTCATCTCCCGGGATGATCATATAATCGATATCACCACCGATGCTCATAAGCCTTAAAGCCGCTCCGGGCGTACCCTTTATCTCACCTTTCAGTGAAAGCTCTCCTTCAGCATAGACCTTCTTTCCTTCTTCAATGGGAAGCTGGCCTGATACGAATAGTATCCCCAGGGCCACAGGAAGATCGAAAGCCGATCCTGACTTTCTCATATATGCGGGAGATATAGAGACTGTTATATGACCCTTGGAAAGGAAGAATCCGGATGACACCAGAGCAGATCTGATCCTTCCTCTTGATTCCCTGATGGAAGAATCACAAAGACCGATGATGTCGAAAGTGGGAAGTCCCGGAGATACTGAAACCTCTATCTCGGATATGACTCCTTTCATTCCTTCTGCAAAACATGAATAGACTTTGAATACTGATTGTTGCTTTTCCATTTTTCTGCCCTGCCTTTTTATTAACTTAGAACAAAAAAATGCAGATTTTGACGACAATCC
>JAGAFH010000207.1 GCA_017612755.1 Clostridiales bacterium | reverse complement strand
TGGCCGATGCCGACGTCGACGGTTCGCACATCAGAACGCTTCTGCTTACCTTCTTCTTCAGATACTTAAGACCTCTTGTAGATGGTGGATACGTTTATATTGCCTGTCCTCCGCTTTACAAGGTTTATAAGGGAGATAAGGCTTTCTACGCTTACGACGATAAGGAAGTAGAAGAGATCAAGGAGAGGACAGGCTGGGATAATCCTCTTATCCAGCGATTCAAGGGTCTCGGTGAGATGAGTTCTGACCAGCTTTGGGAAACAACAATGAATCCTTCCACAAGAAAACTCCTGAGGGTTACACTGGAAGATGCTCAGGCTGCAGATGAGACGTTCTCACTTCTTATGGGTGATCAGGTCGATCCCAGAAAGACTTTTATCCAGGAAAACGCAAGGTTAGCAAATATTGATAACTGATGTTCCACGTGGAACACTAAACAATTCGATCATAAAACCGGTTCTCAAAATGAGAACCGGTTTTCTTTTTGTTCCACGTGGAACAAATAATATGTAAACATAATGAAATATAAAAACTCCCGATAACAATGATAATATTAAATAGGTAATATCTTATTTAAAAGAAGGGAGTTAGGGAAATGGCTTATATCATCTCCGTTGTAAATCAAAAGGGAGGAGTCGGAAAGACCACAACTACCGTTAATCTTGCTGCATATATCGGCAAAAAGAAGAAAAAGGTCCTCTTTATCGACCTTGATCCCCAGGGTAATGCCACAAGCGGACTTGGAGTAGATAAGGGAGATATCGAGAACAGTACTTATGATGTTATGGTAGATGATCTTCCCATAAGCGAAGCTATAATCAGTTCCTCTGCAAAGAACGTAGATATCTGTCCTACAAATATAAATCTGGCCGGAGCAGAGGTCGAGCTGGTATCGGCTATGTCGAGGGAGCAGATCCTTAAGAATGCCATCAAAGAGGTGGAAGCGGATTATGACTATATCTTTATTGACTGCCCTCCGTCTCTCGGTATCCTTACGATCAACGCTCTTACTGCTTCTGATGGACTGATCGTTCCGATCCAGGGTGAGTATTATGCACTTGAAGGTCTTACCCAGCTTATAGAGACCGTCAACATAGTTAAGAAGAAGCTTAATAATAAAGTTGGCATCACGGGTGTAGTCCTTACCATGTTTGACAGAAGAACACAGCTTACAAGACAGGTAAAAGAAGAGGTGGAAAACTACTTTGGAGATAAGGTCTTTAAGACACAGATCCCCAGAAATGTCAGACTGGCAGAGGCGCCCAGCCATGGTCTTTCCATCAGTGACTATGACCCTAATTCCAAGGGTGGCAAAGCATATGAAGCCCTTGCCAAAGAAGTAATATCCAGAACAAAAGCAAAGAAATAAAACATAGATGAGCATCTATATATAGAAAGGAGATAAACATGGCAGCAGCAACAAAGTCCAAAGGATTAGGAAAAGGATTAGGAGCACTTCTTCCCACGGAAGGCATACCGGAGAATGCCGGTGATTCTGTTGTGGAACTTAAGATAAACGACATCAGTCCCAATGCGGATCAGCCCAGAAAGGATTTCGATGTAGAAGCCCTTAACGAACTGGCAGATTCCATCAAGGAGAATGGCATCATCCAGCCCATCATAGTACAGCGCAAAGGCACCGGATACAGGATCGTAGCAGGTGAGAGGCGCTGGAGGGCATCACGTATTGCAGGCCTTAAAGTCATACCTGCTATCGTTAGGGATCTTACTGATAAGCAGACCATGGAACAGGCCCTTATCGAGAACCTACAGAGAGAAGATCTTAATCCACTTGAAGAAGCTTTCGCTATGGATAATCTTCTTAAGAACCACAAGATGACCCAGGAGCAGCTTGCAAAGAAATTAGGTAAGCCCAGGGCTACCATTGCCAATACAGTTAGATTGATGAATATCGATGAATCTCTTCAGGACTTCATCAGGAACGGAGATCTTTCTGCAGGTCATGCCAAGGCTCTTCTTTCGCTTAAGGACAAAGAGGATCAGAGAAAAGCAGCCGATGTTATCATCGCAAAAGACATGAACGTACGTCAGGCTGAAGATTATGTAAAGAAGTATATCTGGGCTCTTGAAAATGCCGGAAGCGAGAAGAAGGAAAAGAAGGAAGTCAGCAGGGATTTTGCCCTCTCTGTTAAGGAAGTGGAGACAAAACTCAAAAAGCATCTGGGATCCAGAGTTAAGCTTAAGGTATCCGATCCTGATTCCGGTAAGGGTAAGATCGTTATCGACTACAAGAACTACGAAGATCTGGACAGACTTATAGAGCTTCTGGGATAAGAGGGAAAACATGATTACTACAAATGATCCCTCCAGAGAACAGCTGGAGAACTGGTACGGCATTTATATGGAAAACATTCCGTCTCTTTCTCCTGACAGAAAGACCGGAAAGGACATAATAAAGTATCTTCAGAAGCACTATGAACTTAACTCCGGATCGGAAGTATATGACCCGGAGGAGATGAAGATAAAAGGCCTGGCAGATATAAGTTCCAGTAAGTATCTTTCCTCCCTTATCCCCGAAGGAAAAACGCCTGTTATAAAAGTATTCTTCCTTCAGAATAAAGGCAGGAACAAAAAACTCTTTAACGAGTATAAAGACGATATCTCCATATGGAAAAAAGAGATAGAAGAGATCTCTGTTGCCATAGATGAGACTACAGGTTATTTCCGTGTGGAAGGCAGCACTTATCTTTTCGATGATCTTAATATACAGCGCGGATTAAGCGCAGAAGACCTGGAGAACTTTGTAGTAGTTGCAGAGTATATAGAAGGAAAAAGAAGACTCGGAAAGTAAGAAAGAAAAAACAAAACACACAAGAAAAGCCCGGATTTAAACGTCCGGGCTTTTTTAAGGTATTGTTAAGGTTGTTCCATAAAAACGGAAAGGTACGGTTGTTAACATAAGATCATAGAAACGACGGAGGGTCTTTGTTATGGAACTTTTTACACAGTATATTATCAGCAGCGTTATTCAGATCATTCTGTTTTCACTTATACCTTTTATCTGGTGGCTTATTACAGCAAGAAAAAAGTGTTCTTTTTTCGAGTGGATCGGACTTAAGAAAACAGGTAATGCAAAGAAGAATAAGACATTTCTTTTTGTGGCCGGAACAGCCCTCGCATTTATGGTATTAGCAGTATTTATGTTCAGGATCTCGTCTACTGTAGAGACAGCAACTTCAGGCTTTAAGGGCCTTGGCCTTGCAGCCGTTCCTGCAGTACTTGTTTATGCCGTCTTTAATACAGCTCTTCCTGAGGAGATCATCTTCAGAGGATTCCTTCTTAAGAGATTTTCCGCAAGGTTCGGTTTTGGTGTCGGAAACTTCATCCAAAGCGCAGTCTTCGGTCTTATGCACGGCGTAATGTTCTTCTCTGTTACAGGCGCAGTAAAGGCACTTATCATCACAGTATTTACAGGCGCTATCGGATGGGTAATGGGATATGTAAATGAGAAGAGAGCAGAAGGCTCCATTATCCCCGGGTGGATGATCCACGCAGCTGCAAATATCTTCTCAGGACTTTGCGCAGCATTTCTTTTCCTGGGTGCATGATAAACAAGATAAATATCAGGATCTGAAAAGTTCCACGGATCTTTTAAGCCTGTCCAGACCGTCCTCAAGAACGGATCTCGGGCAGGCGATATTTATGCGCAGAAATCCTTCTCCGCAGGAGCCGTAATGGGATCCTTCCGTAACAAATAATCCGGTGTTCTTTCTGGCGAAAGAAGCGAATTCCGAACTGGTGCATCCCAGGGATGATATATCCACCCAGATAAGATAGGTGGCATCGCCTGAAACAACGTGAAGGGAAGGGATATTTTCGGAGATATATCTTTCTGCAAAAGACCTGTTTCCAAACACATAGGAATTCATCTCATCAAGCCAGTCTTCGCATTCGTTAAATGCTGTGGCGGAAGCAAGGCAGGCAAAGACAGAAGGCTCTGCAACCTCATCTGTATTTATGGCCCTGAAGACCTTATGGCGAAGACGGTCATTTGGTATATAGACCGCAGCCGTTCCGATGCCTGCTATATTAAATGCTTTCGTAGGTGAAAGACAGGTGATGGATATGTCAGCACATATATCGGAAACAGATGCAAAAGGCACATAGGATGTACCGGGCCTTGCGATATCGCAGTGGATCTCGTCAGATATAACGGTGACTCCGTATTTATGGCAGAGAAGACCGATGCGGGAGAGCGTTTTCTTATCCCATATCTTTCCTGCGGGATTCTGGGGATTACATAATATCATCATGGTGGTCTGGGGATCGGAAAGGGACTTCTCCAGATCCTCCCAGTCTATGCTGTAGGAGCCATCAGAATAGACCAGTCTGTTTTCCAGGACTCTTGCACCATTGTTCTTTATGCAGTTGAAGAACACGTTATATACAGGTGTCTGGATGACTATATTTTCATTGGGTGTGGTCAGTTTTCTTACAGAGCTTGAGATAGCGGGTATAACACCTGTAGTGAAGAGAAGGTGCTTCGGGTCCATATCAAGGCCGTGGCGTCTTTCC
>JAGAFH010000206.1 GCA_017612755.1 Clostridiales bacterium | reverse complement strand
ATGGACAGTTTTTTGGAATCATTGACAAACATCAACAATGCAGTAAATGATTTCGTCTGGGTCAAGATCGGTATTATTCTCCTTATCGGTACCGGTATCCTGATGACATCACTTACAAAGTTCTTCCAGGTATCCCATTTCGGACACTGGTGGAAAAAGACTATCGGAAGTCTTTTTGACAAGAAGGTCATATCCCATACCAATGACAAAGCTTCCATCTCACAGTTCCAGGCTCTTTGTACTGCTCTTGCCGCTACGGTAGGTGTAGGTAATATCGCCGGTGTTTCCGCAGCTATCATGACAGGTGGTCCCGGTGCAGTCTTCTGGATGTGGGTCGCTGCTTTTTTCGGAATGATGACTAACTATTCCGAAAATATCCTCGGTATCTACTACAGAAGAAAGAACCATGCCGATGAGTGGTCCGGCGGAGCTATGTACTATCTCCAGGACGGTCTCGGCGGCTATCCCGGAATGAAGATCGTAGGTAAGGTCCTTGCCGTTATCTTCGCTTTATGTGCAGCCCTTGCTTCCTTTGGTATCGGTAACATGGGCCAGGTAAACAAGATCGTTATCAACTTTACCTCAGCTTTCGATATCAAGGCTTTATCATCAAATGTTCTCTATTCCTCTGCAGGAACAGATGTTACCCTCTACATGCTGATCGTAGGCGTCGTCCTTATGGTCCTTGTAGGATTCGTCGTACTTGGAGGACTTCAGAGGATCGCTACCGTTGCGGAGAAGATCGTACCTTTCATGGTCATCCTTTTCGTTCTCGGTTCCATCATCATCATCCTTGCAAATTTCAGAGGTATCGGCCCCGCTTTCAAGGCTATCTTCACAATGGCTTTCACAAAGCAGGCTGCCTGGGGTGGTGCTACCGGTGTTGCTTTCAAGACTATTATCACACAGGGTTGTAAGAGAGGTGTCTTCTCCAACGAAGCAGGTCTCGGATCATCCGTTATGGTACACAGTAACTCTAACGTAAGAGAGCCTGTTAAGCAGGGACTCTGGGGTATCTTCGAAGTATTTGCAGATACTATCATCGTCTGCTCCATGACAGCGCTTACTATCCTTACATCCGGTGTTATCGACCTCACCACAGGTGCAACGGATACGGCTTCTGATGCTACACTTGTCGCTGAGGCTTTCAACACCATCTTCAAGTTCGGATCCTTCGAGTTCGGTAAGATCTTTATTGCTCTTGCCATCCTTGTATTCGCTTTCACCACCATCCTGGGATGGTCCCACTACGGCTCCAAGGCAGTCGAGTATCTGGCCGGAAAGAATGCACCCGTCGTTACAAAGATCTACAAGTTCCTCTTTGTTATCATGATCTTGTCCGGCGCCCTCATGACATCTTCCATTGCCTGGGATATCTCCGATACATTTAACGGCATGATGATGATCCCCAACCTTATCGGTGTCATCGCCATGAGCCCCGTAGTAATGAAGCTTACATCCAACTATGTGGCAAGAAGGATCAAGGGCGAAAAGATAGAGCCCATGCTCTCCTACGATCCCAAGATCCAGGCTGAAAATGCCAAGGTCATCGAAGAGACAGGCGAAGACTGATAAGAAAGAAATATCAAGCATATTTGTATACCCGGCGGTTTTCCGCCGGGTTTTTTATCTGTTTGTAAACGGAACCTTAATTGTTCCTTAAGATGTCTCCTGTTCTGTTGACCGTCAGGATAAGTTTACCTACAATGACTGTCGGATGATATCCAAATGGAATAGAGGGAAGGTATTGAAGTTATGTCTGAGAACGTCAATGAAGAAAAGACGGATGAGATCATTTCCGAAGTAAAGACAGAGGAAAGACCAAAAAAAGAGAAACTGATAAAAAGGATCTGGAAACAGATAAAGAGGCCCTTCGGATTCATTAAGCGGAAGACCGAAAAGCCCAGGGAATTCATGAGGAAGGGAAGAGCCGGAGCCATGATCCTTGAGATGGTGCTGGCAGGTCAGTTCTGGGCCTTTGGTCCTTATGAGACTTTACTGGATAAAGTACCTTTTGCTATCTGTATCATCATAATGGCATTGATCTGGGCTGTATTTGCGGAGCTTCTGAATCTTGTCATCAAACTCATATTCGGTGGCGGTAAACGCTGCAAGTCATATTTCTTTATTTCCTGGTTTGCTGTTTGCGGTGTCAACATAATAGCTAATGAGGGAGAAGCAATACCGGCGGCCCTGGGGACCACATTTGTTCTTGTTCTTTGTGCCGGTATCATCGGAAGGGTGACCTGGGGCCTTATCAGGACAAAAAGATTCAGACAGGTCTTTTCGTACGTTGTGTTAGTCCTTGCCATAGCTTATGCTGGCATTTTCGGATACTGCTTCCATAATGATATATTTGGTGACAGCAGAGTTGATTTCTATAATGGTATCAACCACGGAAGCGGATCTTCCGTGGCCGGATTTTCCTCTTATCTTGAGAACGGTCCTTACAGTGTAGCAACACTCTCGTATGGCCCCGGAGAAGAAGAGGATATAGTTACGGATACAGTCGATTTTTCAGTATATGATTATCTGGAAGATGTGGACGATCCACTGACGGCAATGACAAGGGGAGTAAGTGATTATGACTTTAGCGAGACTCCCGTTAAAGGCCGGATCTGGTACCCGGAAGGACAGGAGAACTGCCCTGTGTTCTTCATGGTGCACGGTGCCCATGTTTCCACGGATCCTTCTTATCTGGGATATGAATACCTGGGACAGTATCTGGCATCCAACGGCTATGTGGTCGTATCGGTAGACGAGAATATAATCAACGAGCTTTCAACGGAAAACGATCTTCGTGCTGTTCTTCTACTCGAGAATATGAAGGCCGTTTTTGATCTGAATGAGACGTCCGGAAATCCCGTAAGCGGCCTCATCGATCCTGACAGGGTCGCTATAGGCGGACATTCAAGAGGCGGAGAGATGGTTGCTACAGCATATCTTTTCAACAACCTTGATGCATATCCCGAAGACGGAAATATCAGGTTTGATTACCACTTTAATATCACATCCATCGTTGCCATCGCTCCTGTTGTCGATCAGTACATGCCTGTAGGAAGGTCGGTGGAGCTCTCTGATGTGAACTACCTTCTGATCCACGGTTCCAACGATCAGGACGTTTCCATCATGATGGGCGAGAAGCAGTTTAATAACATCACTTTTACAGGGAATACGGATGACTATTATTTCAAATCTGAAGTATATATCCTGGGAGCCAACCACGGACAGTTCAATTCCGAATGGGGCCGTTACGATATGGAACCGACCGGCTTCTTAAATACAAACAACTTCCTGGATGAAGCAGACCAGAAGCTTATCGCAAAGGCATATATCAGGACTTTCCTGGACTCAACACTTCTCGGAGATGATACTTATATATCTCTTATGTCGGATGTTACCGCTTATGAAGGAGATCTTCCTGATACTGTCTACATAACGAACTTTGAAGATACGAACATGGTGGCCATCTGTTCCTTTGACGATACGGTGGATATCGTAAACTCCGGGACCGGTGCTTCTGTGGATGTGACCGGAACGGACTGCTGGACCATCGAGCCTTATGTCAGAGGTAACGGGGGAGAAGGAGAAGACTATGTTCTTTCCCTTTCATGGGAAGAAGAGTCTGATCCCGTCGTCAATGTTTCCTTTGATCCTGTGGATATCTCAGAAGGATATCTGAGCTTTGGTATAGCAGACATGAGGGAGGATACGGAAGATCTTACAGAGGGACTTGATTATACGGTAACTCTTACAGATGCAGACGGAAATACCGTAAGTATCGATCAGCCTGTATTTGTATATCACTCTCTTGCAGTACAGCTCTATAAGGATGATGTCTTTTTCGGAACATACGAATACAAGCATCAGATCGGGCAGGTCAGGATCACGCCTGACATGTTCTCTTCAGGAAACTTCGACTTTGCAAACGTTACCGGCCTTACGATCGCTACAGACGGAACAGAAGCCGGTGAGATGATAGTTGATGATATTTCTTACGGGATATGAATTAGGGGGATAGATATATGACTTTTGGTTTTTCTTACATCGGACTCATCATGTTGCTGATGCTCTTTGTTCCTAATTTCTTATGGACAAAGAACCAGCCCAAGGACTACGACAAGTATGTTAAGAACGAGAACAAGGTCCTTCTCGCATTTGAGAGGACCGGGCAGGTGATCGTTACCACAAGCGCACTTATCTTCTCGAACTTTAATCCCAAGGGATGGAATTTCTGGTGCTGGGTGCTGGTCCTTGCATTCCTTAACCTGGTAGTATATGACATCGCCTGGATCAGATACTTTAAGTCTGAAAAGACCATGAAGGATTTCTATAAGGGCTTTATTGGAATGCCTATTGCGCTGGCCACCTATCCTGTTATCGCCTTCTTCCTTCTGGGTATCTACGGCGGAAATATCATCATGATCGCAGGATCTATTATCCTCGGCATCGGTCATATCGGCATCCACCTTCAGCACAGGAACGAAGCCTGCGGTAAGCCTGCGAAAAAGAAGCTTCCCGTAAGGATCATTACCGGTATCCTGAAGGGGATAGGGATAGTCATTTTGCTTTTTGTTTTTGGCATCTTTATCTACTGCATAGCCATCAGAAACTACAAGGAAGTATCCCGCGCCATTGATTTTAAGGACGGCGTCAACGAAGGCATCTACGTTAAGCTCACTGATCAGGAAGAGTATCTTCTCATCATGGGAAAGAAGGTGGATAATCCTGTCATCATCTCCCTTCACGGAGGCCCGGGAGCTCCCACCACATTCATGGATTACTGCTTCATTGACTATCTTACGGATGACTACACAGTAGTCTGCTGGGACGAAAGAGGCTGCGGCAGATCTTACTACAGAAATATGGATACTGACCCGGATAACGAGACCCTGTCTTTCGAAAAGCAGCAGGATGATCTGGATGCTCTTGTAGATTACTGCTGCGACAGATTCGGTCAGGATAAGGTCATCATCATGGGTCACTCCTACGGTAGTATGCTGGGAACCACTTATGTGATGGATCATCCTGATAAAGTATCAGCTTATATCGGTATCGGCCAGTGCATCGATGAGAGGGATTTTGCCGGCGAAATATACAGCTACGAAGACGCGCTTGAAAAAGCCAGGGCTAAGGGAGATGACACTTCTGAAATGGAAGCGGCATACGAAGAGTTTATTAATGATATAGGATCACTGCCAAAACTCCAGGCCCTCAGAAGTTGCGTGGAAGTTTACCACCCCCAGGGAGATATGACAGATGTATCTACCATGGCAGCAGTAACTTCTCCTTATGCGGGAGTAGATGATGTCAGGTGGTATTGCCTGGAGATGTCCACTATGATGGGAAACACCAGATTTGAAGAACTGGAAGGGGCCCTGGACGATACCTTGATGAGTTTTTATATCGGCGATCTGGGAGCAGATTTTGAAGTCCCCGTATTCTTCTTATCAGGAGGTGACGACTGGATCTGCCCAGTCGGCCTGATCGAAGACTACTATGAGCAGATGAATGCACCTTATAAGGACATATACCTTCTGGAAGGATGCGGTCATTCCCCTCAAGGCCAGTACCCCGAAGAATGCGCAAATGCCATAAAGGATTTCCTTTCTAACACATGATCATTTCCGTCCCCGTGACAAACGGGGACGGTTCTGTTTTGTCACATCTTTCATTTGTGCGATAATGAAAAAAGATTTCTTTGGAGGGTGTGTTATGAGTGAAGATACGGGCATTTATCTGTTAAAGTTTTTGGGTGCAGTTTTTTCTGTTCTTTTGATCGCTTTTATTGCCAGTCCCATCGTCATGGCGGGTTCAAAGAACAGCGATAAAGACCTGGCTTATAAAAGACATCAGATCCTGACTTCGCCTCATACGTTTTATTCTTTCACGAATTCCAGGACCTGGAAGATCTGTTACTTCTATCTTTCCATAGGGTTCTTATCTGTGATCCTGGCGCCCGCTTTTGCATTCTTCGTCTGCTGGAATAACCCTGAGATCTTCCCGGTCGTGTGGCTGATCTTCGGGATCATCGGCATCGGTCTTTCCATACTGTTCTATAAGAAGGTCGCCAGAAATCCCAGGAGGCATGTTACTGTAGATCTGCAAAAGCTCCGGATCTTCGATGACAATGGGGAAAAAGAGTCCTTTACTATCCGTGATTTTTCCGGCGCCATTCCGGGAAAAAGGACAATGCCTCCTATACTGTTGTTCAAAGAGGAGGAAGAAGAAAAAAGGTGTCTTCTGTATTTTCTTTCCGATAAGGATATCAACCTGATAATAACCGATGTAAAGTTCATTAAAGAGAACGGCCGCCTTCCTGTATTCCGTGAAGTGTCTGAAAAATATGCCAAGGAATATAAACAAGTTATGCCGGCGTCCACTGAACCCAAGAAGGTGGTGCAAGAGGCTGCTGATCCCAGAAGGCTTAAGGAGCTTTGCGCTAACCTGGATCCCACTGTTAAAGAGATCGTCCTTGAGTATTGCGAAGCAGGAGAACAGATGAAGGCGATAAAGCAT
>JAGAFH010000205.1 GCA_017612755.1 Clostridiales bacterium | reverse complement strand
GATCTCCTTTCCAGAAAATGTGATCTCGCCTAAAGTAGGCTTATCCATTCCGGAAAGGGAATAAAGGAGTGTGGACTTACCTGCTCCCGACGGTCCCATAAGGATGGTAAAGTCTCCTTCCCTGATCTCAAGATCGATGTTACGAAGTACATGCTGCTGTACTCCTCCGTTTGAGAATGTCTTACAAAGTCTTTTTGCTTCAATGATGTTTTTCATGGGTATGACCCTCCTTTTATGGCCTAATGATACAGGACCAACTCTTAAGGGCCTTTAAGGAACTCTTAAATAGTTCTTAAATCGCGCGGAGATAAAGGACCGCGGTAAATCCGGGCTCATTATTTCTAAGTTCCAGCTTACCGTCCATATTGGTAAGGAAATAATCCGTAAGATAAAGGCCTAAGCCTGCACCGTCTTTGGCTTTTGCATCAGAACCCCTCTTATACTTTTCCTTGAGAAGGGGAAGTTCGTTCTCCGAGACACCGGGGCCTTTGTCGGATATTTCTATCACCAGATACTCATCCATGATATACGACTTCACTTCAATATCCGTATCGGCATACTTGTAGGAGTTCATGAATATGTTGTCGAAGGACTGCTGAAGCCTGAGCTTGTCGGCGAAAACGCTGCATTCCGGGATCTCGAAAGCAGATGCTTTGTTAAGATAATCGGAGTTCCTTATAAGGTCATATACGATATCAGATCTCACTTCCACGGGGCTTACGGGGATCTCCGTAATATCCTGTACACTGGAATTAAAAAGGTTATCCACCAGCACCGTGATCTGATCGCTCTTTATGTTGATCATATTGAAGTAGTCCTTGATCTTCTGATCCTTAGCCATCTCATATCCGATCTCGGATGAGGACTTGATGGATGCCACGGGAGTCTTTATATCGTGGGACAGCTTGGCAACCATTTCCTTTTTATCATCATTTGCCTTCTTCTCGGCAGCCCTTGCCTTCTTAAGTTCCTGCCTCATGATGTCAAAGCTCTCGGTAAAGCTTCCGAAGATATTCTTCCTGTCCATCTCCAGAGGGATATCAAGATTGCCTCCTGCCACTCTGGAAGAGAAATCCTTGAGCTTTTTGAAAGGGATGATAATGGTCTTATGAAGATAGAGATAATAGGAGATCACGAGAATGAGCTGGACCAGGGAAAGGCTCAGGATGGAAATGATTATGCCGTTCTTATATTCCCTGACCTGTTCGGAAGAAGTGTTATTTATAAGGATCTTGAAGCCCGGATGTTTTTCCAGGTCCAGGATGGTATCGTTATGCTTAATGGCATCGTTAACAGATCCGGAAAGGCCGTCGGCCGTCTTATAGACCACTTTCCCCTGCTCATCCAGCACCACATAATCAAGTTCCCTGCTGTAGGAAGATTCATTTCCATAATTCTCATCTACGCTCTTGACCGCCTCATTGACCAGGACCGGATCCTGGGAGATGGTATCGATCTTACTGTAGAAGACAAAACAAAGGACCAGTTCAGCCAGAAAGGTCAGGATAACGGCAAACAGGAAGGAAGATCTTCTCATTTACTTCCCACCTGAGATAAACTTATATCCCTCTTTCCAGACCGTAACTATATATGCGGGATTCTGGGGGTCTTTCTCGATGGCCTCGCGGAGTTTTCTGATATGTACATTAAGCGTTCCGTCGGAAGTGAACTTGTCCTTCCAGACGTTGTCGAAAAGTTCTGTCTTAGTGATGAGACGGTCCTTGTTATCCACCAGATAGGAAAGAAGGTTAAACTCAAGATTGGTGAGCTTCTTCTCCTCATCCGCCACGAAGAGCTGCCTGTTTATGCGGTCGATCTTAATGTCACCGCAGGTAAATATGTCTTCCTTCTTCTCTGCCGTATTACTGAACCTTTTAAGGACTACCCTGACCTTGGCCAGGAGAACTCCCAGGGAATAGGGCTTTTCGATATAGTCGTCCCCTCCGATATTGAGGGCCACGATCTTATCGTCGTCAGTATTTCTGGCAGATATAAAAAGGATGGGGATACTCTCCGTCTCCCTTATATGCTTACAGAGTTCAAATCCGCTGCCGTCGGAAAGATTGATATCGAGAAGGATCAGGGATACTTCATTTGAAGACAGGAAATCCAGGGCCTCCGCCTTACTGTAGACAGCCTTTGTCTTCACATCGAACATATTAAAGTACTCACAGGTATTATCTGCAAGCTGCTTCTCATCATCTATTATCAGGCAGTCAAACTTTTCACTCATATGATCATTATACCACTTGACACATGGGGACGTATCTCAAACTGACACATTTTGACACATGGGGACACACCTCACGAAAACCTAAGAGCCAGAAAGACAAACAGGGCTATGTGCAAGATCAGGAATATGGGCACCGGGACCGTGAACTGAAGATGCTTGGTCTTGTGCCTGAAGATCTGCATGGACAGAAAGCCTCCCAGGGCGCCTCCTAAAAGACAGCATCCCAGAAGTGCCGCTTCGCTTATCCTCCACTTCCCCCTCTTCGCCCTGCTCTTATCCACGGCGAAAAGTATGAAGGTCCATATATTGATAACTGCATAGTAAATAACAAGAAACTTGATCATATAAACCGCCTTTCTCAAAGATCGGAACTTAAAGAATTAGGGATCCCTCTGGGACCTCTGATGGCATTGACCCCGTATTCGTCCCGGAGGACCTCAAAGGTGAAATCCGAAGGGTCATACCTCTTAAGGAGCTTTATCTTCATGAGAGCCTTTATGGAAAGGTCCTTGCTCTTATATTCGTAGGGGATGTCCGTCTTCGTCACCCGGCACTTAAAGAGGATGGCGGACACGGGAGCTGCCACATAAAGATAGATGGTATCCCCTGTCCTTACGCCAGCTCCCTGTTTCCAGTCCGTCTCATCAGTATCGTCGAAGATATGGACAGCGTCGTAGTACTTGGGATTGGCGGGGATCAACCACTCCTTGGGCGGGCGGTCAGCCTTTTTTCTTCTATGGGGAGCAGTGGCGCGAAAACTTATATCGATAAGGTTAAATATGTTATCTTCCGGTACAGTGCCGTCCAGAAGGACAGAGATCCAGTGGGTCTTGTTCATGTGGTAGGAGGGATAGATCCCCTCCTCGTGGATGAGCATGTCGTGTAAGAGCGGATCGTCGATCTTAAGGTTCATGGCATGGACCGGCTCGTCGCTGTCAAGACCGAACCGGGACTTTCTGACCGTCATCACCAGGGCAAACCACTTCCTGTTTTCCCTGTGCCTGAAAACGGCAGAGTCATTATCCCTCTCCCAGGGGTAATCGGGCTCCTCCCCATACTGGCTCTTTATATACTCGAAAACCTTTTCTCTGTACATGGAAATATTTTAGCATACACCCATGCAACCTCCCGTTGTTTTTTCCGTGTATATAGGTATAAAGGAGGTTTTTCACATGAGATCTTTCAAGGGCGCAGGAGCTGTTTTACTTGTATTATCGCTGGCTTTCGGGCTTTTTTCGTGCTCTAAAGATGACCGTAAAAAAGACAGAAAGGAAAGGGAGCCTTCCGAAACAGAGAAGCCCCTCTCCCTTCCCACAGACGAAGAGGAACGGGTCATCTTTTATCTCCACGACAGTAATTATGCCTGGGGAGCCTACGAGTACGGTCTTTGCATTACAAATAAGTGCAATGTCTACGAATTTTCAGACTATGACAGATACTCTGATGATTATCTGGCTAATTTCGATTTCTGCATCGGATGTTTGACCCCTTCCCTTACACTGGAGGAGGATTTTGTTAACGATATGTATGATCTGGCCTGTGATCTTGATCCTTCGGCTGATTATATGGAAGATCAGATCGGCTATGATATGGGAGACGGTTACTACTATTTCGTAACTGATGACGGTCAGTCCATACAGTTTATGAACGACGGCTGCAGCAGGGGAAATCTCAGCGGTGCGCCCGACGAACTTCTGGGCATGTGGCAGGAGATGTGGAACCATATAGAGACCACCTATGACAGAGATCTGCGAT
>JAGAFH010000022.1 GCA_017612755.1 Clostridiales bacterium | reverse complement strand
TTTCGGGCTCTACCCGGGCAAATACGTTTGCGGTTCTCGCCATATATATCACCTCTTAAGCATATAGTATGCGATTCGATTGCATTTTGCAAGCAGATAGCATGCTTAACTTAAAAGCAATAATTACTCAACAATAATATTCTCTTCTCCGATAAACTCTTTCAGAAGTTCCAGGACCTTGGGATCTCTTGAAAGGTAGCAGACCTCATCAAGCCTGACTTCGCTGTTATCCTTGGCGAATATGATGTTAACGGGGATATTTCCGTGGAAGAAAACAAGGAAATTAAGAAGCCTGTTATAGAGATCGCTCTCTGTTGAACCGTCAAACCTTATCTTTACGAGGGAGATATCAGCAGATGAAGCCCTCTCCTTTTCAGGCAGGGGAACGGTCTTCGGCTTTCCGGCCTTCATTTTGATACCGGTACTTCCTGCCATGGATACCACCTTATCCTGACTGATATTTCTTATGGCATATTCATCTTCCGGCATATCAAAGATCTTATCTACGGAAAGGGAGAAGGAATCCTCGTTTCTGATATGACGTCTTCCCACCAGGATATAAGGCCTTCCTACTGCTATCTTAAAGGATGCCTCTTCGAAAACAGATCCGAAAAGAGCCGCTTCGAAGCTCCCGTAAAGATCCTCTATCCGCAGGATCGCCATGGGGGTCTTGGACTTTGTGGTCCTGATGCTCTTTTTCTGCAGCACTCCGTACATGACTACGATCCTGTCATCGTCCAGATCGCCCAGCCTTCCTGAAGCAGAGTACTCGGCAAAGTCCGCCATGCTGAAGGTACAGAGCGCCTCTATGGCTTTCCTATATCTGGTAAGGGGGTGACCTGAAAGATAAAGACCCAGTCTGTCCTTCTCAAGTTCAAGTATCTGGTCTTCAGGATACTCCTCCACGGTAGTCACGGTTATGGATGGCCTGGAGATCTCATCGGCATCAGGCATCTCAAATAAAGTGATCTGTCCTTCTACTCCGCCGTTTCTGCCTTCTCCCAGCTTGTCATAATCCTTCATGACCGAATTGATCATCGTCGCCCTGTTATATCTGGTCCAGTCCAGAGCGGAAGAAAGGATAAGGGACTCGATCATGTTCTTCTTCATGCCGGCCTTTGCGCTCCTCTGAAGAAAGTCCTCAAAGCTCGTAAACGGACCGTTCTTTTCCCTTTCGGTCTCCAGATCCATGACCGCACGTTCTCCCACGTTCTTTATCATGGACATACCGATCCTTATGGCTTTTTCTCCTTCAGTCTTAAACTTCGCCCCGCTCCTGTTTACATCGGGAGGAAGTATCTTTATGCCCATATCGGAGCAGGTCTCCATATAGAATGAGGCCTGAGAGATATTGAACCTGAAGGAATTGAGCATAGCGGCCATAAATTCAGTGGGGTAATAATACTTCAGATAGGCAGTGTAATAACCTACTATGGCATAAGCGGCAGCATGGGACTTGTTAAATGCATATCCCGCAAATCCGGCAACGTCGTTATAGATCTTGTCAGCCACCTTCTCCGGGACCCCATGGGCTATGGCTCCTTCCACGGTCTTTCCGCTGTCGTCTTCACCGCCATAGATAAAAAGCTGTCTGTACTGCTCCATGAGAGATTTTTTCTTCTTGCTCATGGCTCTTCTTATATTGTCCGACTGGCCCATGGAAAAACCTGCCAGGTCCCTTACTATCTGCATTACCTGCTCCTGGTAGACCATACATCCGTATGTGACGTTTAAGATAGGTTCCAGGAGAGGATGGTCGTAGGTTATGGAATCACTGTTATGCTTCCCCTGGATATACTTGGGTATCTGATCCATGGGACCGGGACGATAGAGTGAGATTCCGGCAGTTATATCCTCGATGGAGGTAGGCTTAAGATCTCTCATGAAAGAGGTCATGCCTTTACTTTCAAGCTGGAACACTCCCGCCGTATCCCCGTCTCCTATCATCTTGTAGACGTTTTGGTCATCAAAGGGGATGGCATCAAAATCAATAGTGATCCCTTTATTCTCAAAGACCATATCAGCCGTATCCCGCAGCACCGTAAGAGTTCGAAGACCCAGGAAGTCAAACTTCAAAAGGCCTACGCTCTCGATGTCGGCTTTTGCAAACTGGACGACTACGGATTCATCGTTTACCGCAAGGGGAGCGATATCGGTAATAGGCTTACCTGATATAATGACTCCCGCCGCATGGGTGGATGTATGTCTGGGCATTCCCTCCAGTTTCATGGCGATATCCATGACCTTCTTAACATCCGCATCCCTGTCGTAAAGATTCTTAAGTTCCCTGTTCACCTCAAGGGCTGCGCCGATCGTGATACCGAGAGTATCCGGTATCATCTTGGACACCTCGTCAGTCTTGGCATAAGGAAGGTCCAGTACTCTTCCTACATCCTTTATACAGATCCTGGCTGCCAGCGTTCCGAAGGTCACTACCTGGGCAACCCTGTCAGCTCCGTACTTTCTGGTAACATAATCAATTACTTCCTGACGTCTTTCGTAACAGAAATCAACATCAAAGTCAGGCATGGATACTCTTTCCTTGTTAAGGAACCTCTCGAAAACAAGAGAGTATCTTATTGGGTCTACATCCGTGATGCCTATGGCATAGGCAACAAGGGAACCGGCACCGGATCCACGTCCCGGACCTACCATTATGCCGTTTGTCTTTGCATAGTTGATAAAATCCCAGACGATCAGATAGTAGTCTGTATATCCCATTCCGTTAATGACTTCAAGCTCATACTCGGCTCTCTTCACATACTCCGAAACATCCCTGGCGGCACCTTTGATACGAAGCCTCTTTTCAAGGCCCGCAAAGGTCAGATACTCCAGATACTGCCTGTTGGAAGAATATCCTTCCGGAACATCATACTCCGGCAGATGAATGGTGGAAAAATCATATTCCGCATTACACATGGACGCGATCTTCACCGTGTTGTCGATGGCGCCTGAAAGCTCAGGGAATGCCTGTCTCATCTCCATTTCCGACTTAACGTAGAAGTCATCGGTCTCCATCTTCATCCTGTCTGGATCCGATATCTTCGTACCTGTCTGAAGACAGAGAAGTACATCCTGTACACTGCTGTCTTCCCTCATTAAGTAGTGACAGTCATTTGTTGCAACAAGAGGGATCCCCGTCTCGTTTGATATCCTTACCAGCGCCGCATTGACCGTAGCCTGATCCTGGATGGAATTACTCTGGATCTCCAGATAGTAGTTGCCTCTCCCGAAAAGCGAATCAAACCACATAGCCTCTTTCTTGGCGGCCTCTGTCTTCCCTTCACGTATCAGTGAAGGCACTTTGCCGGCAAGACATCCGGAAAGGCATACAAGACCCGTATGCCACTTTTCAAGAAGCTCCGGATCTATCCTGGGCTTTCTGTAAAAGCCTTCTATATATCCCGCGGAAACAAGCCTGTTAAGGTTGGCAAGTCCCTCATTATCTTTTGCAAGCAGGATGAGATGGTGATATGCCCGGTCTCCGGGAGCGATCTTCTTGTCAAATCTGGAGACAGGAGCGACATAGACCTCACATCCGATGATGGGATGAAGACCCTTGGCAGTCATGGCCTTATAGAATTCGACACATCCGAACATGGATCCGTGGTCCGTAATGGCACAGGAATCCATACCCAGTTCAATAAGGCGGTCAGGAAGATCCTTTATCCTGATGGCGCCGTCAAGAAGACTGTATTCTGTATGCAGATGTAAATGTACAAATCCTGCCATGTCAGCCTTCTCCCTTCAGTGATATGATCACATCCCTGATCTCTGCAGCCTTCTCGAACTCCAGGTCGTGGGCCGCCTTCTTCATCTCGGATGTCAGTTTCTTTATAAGCTTTTCCCGGTCTTCCTTATCAACGGAAGCCTTGCCCTTGTTTATAAGGTCCTTAACATCCAGCTTACTTATCTTCTCTTCCTTAGCGGAATCGGAAACGATATCGAAGACATCCCGGACGCTCTTGATGATAGTCCTGGGAACGATACCGTGCTCTTCATTATAAGCCTTCTGTATCTCTCTCCTCCTGTTGGTCTCGGATACGGCAGCCATCATGGAATCGGTTATCTCATCAGCATAGAGGATGACCCGTCCGTTAGCATTTCTGGCACACCTTCCGATTATCTGGATAAGTGATCTTTCAGATCTTAAGAATCCTTCCTTATCCGCATCAAGGATCATGAGAAGTGATACTTCCGGAAGGTCGATACCTTCACGTAGGAGATTGATCCCTACGATAACATCTATCTGGTCTGTACGAAGACTGTTTAATATCTCCATACGCTCTACCGTCTCGATATCGGAATGAAGATATGTGACCCTTATATTCTCCTTGGACAGGAAGTCGGTCAGATCCTCCGCCATCTTCTTGGTCAGGGTCATGATAAGGCTCTTCTCGCCTCTCTTGTTATTCTCCGAAAGCTCATGGAGGATATCCTCGATCTGTCCTTCTACAGGTCTTATGGAGATCTCAGGCTCAAGAAGTCCCGTAGGCCTGATGACCTGTTCCACCGTCCTGACGCTGTGTTCAGCTTCGTACTTTGCGGGAGTAGCTGATACAAAGATGGTCTTTCCCATCTTCTTCTCAAACTCCTCGAACTTCAGCGGACGGTTGTCATATGCGGAAGGAAGACGGAAGCCGTAATTGACCAGCATATCCTTTCTGGATCTGTCTCCGTTATACATGGCTCCCACCTGGGGAATGGTAACATGGGACTCATCGATAAAGAGAAGATAGTCCTCCGGGAAGAAGTCCATGAGAGTACAGGGAGCTTCCCCCTCTGCCCTTCCGGATATATGTCTGGAATAGTTCTCGATCCCCTTACAGAACCCTGTCTCACGAAGAAGTTCCAGATCATATCTGGTCCTCTGTTCAAGGCGGTATGCCTCTATCATCTTCCCGTTATTGTTAAGATACTCAATTCTCTCCTCCAGCTCAGCTTCAATAGTATCCATGGCACGGAGCAGCTTCTTCCTGCCGGTAGCATAGTGGGATGCAGGAAATATCTCTATGAAGTTTCTGCTCCACTCCGTCTTACCTGAGATGGCATGGACAAAACTGATCTTCTCTATCTCATCTCCAAAGAAACTTATCCTGGTAACGAACTCATCGGAATCAGGCGTATAGATATCCAGGATATCCCCCCTGCATCTGAAACAGCCTCTCTTGAGCTCTATGTCATTTCTGTCGTACTGGATGTTTATAAGTTCAGCCATGACCGCATCCCTGCTGATCTCCTGGCCCACATGAAGTCCCACGGTCAAAGCCTTATAATCATCCTTCTCACCGATACCATAGATACAGGAAACAGAGGATACGACTATAACGTCATCACGGGTAAGAAGGGATCTGGTGGCAGAATGCCTCATCCTGTCTATCTCTTCGTTTATATCGCTGTCCTTCTCTATATATGTATCCGTTGCGGCGATATAGGCCTCGGGCTGGTAGTAATCATAGTAGGAAACAAAGAACTCCACCGCATTGTTGGGAAAGAGTTCCTTAAACTCGGAATAAAGCTGGCCCGCCAAAGTCTTATTGTGGGCAAGGATAAGGGTGGGACGGTTGATCTCAGATATGACATTAGCCATAGTAAAGGTCTTTCCGGATCCGGTGACACCCAGAAGAGTCTGGGCCTTATCACCTGCACGGATACCATCCACCAGCTGTTTTATGGCCTTGGGCTGATCTCCCGAAGGCTTGTAATCAGATACCAGTTCAAACATGAATACAGTATACCACCGCCAGGGCAAAAAGAAAATATGTTCTTTTGTTCGTTTTGGAAAAACACTCCCCTGTTTAAGCCCGAAAAAGCAAAAACAGGGGAATAATTCAATGAAAACAACTTTGTATTCTCCTCAGAAGGCTCCGAATCCGCCAAAGAGGGGAATGATGGGGGGAATCTTATTACTCGTATCCCTTTCTTCTCATGCGCTCATACTCTTCATCCTCTTCTCTTGTGTAGGATGTAGAAGTCTGGGGCATGTCAAAGTCACCGTAGGGGTCAATGTCCTGCTTTTCCATGGCAGGATAGTCTGCTGTCACGGGCTTTGAAGCAGGATATTCTGCAGTAAGTGGGGCTTCCTTCTTCTTTGCGGCAGAGAGGATACCTTTTATTATCCCTACCAGCGAGAGCACAGAGATAGCAGTCCAGATGATGCCAAAGCCTAAAAGGAAGATACCAACCTCTTTACTTGACGTGAGCGTTACGGCTCCGCCTATGGTAACTCCTATTCCTATAAGTATGAAAGGCACCAGAAAGATTGTAACGAGGGCGGTACCTACAAGGGGACCGGCTTCCCTGCCCAGCGTGGCAGAGCGGGAATTGATAGTGGCAGATCCCGGTGATGCGCCGTTCTTGACATCTTCTTCTGTCAGGGGGACCTCTTCGATTATAGTATCCTTATCCTTTTTGTACTGCCTTACCATGAAGAACAAGGGTATTCCGAAAAAGCCTAAGGTGAAAAGGACCTGGATCATGGTCAGTATGGAAAAGGAACTTGTAGACATCCTTTTTTCTGCCTTAGGGGTAAGCACCTCATCAAACCCTCCGGCAAAAGCTTCACCGGGATCCTTTCCGTCTTCCAGTTCTTCCTGGACATAGTCTGCAAAATCCATAAAGACAGCATCAGACAGTATCGGATCTGTGTCATCACCCTGAACGGCTTCCCAGGCATAGTCGGGAATGTAATCCTGGTCTTCCGCCACCTTTTCAGCCTGTTCTTCAGGGATAGTATAGACGATCACAAAATGACGTTCATCCGAGAAGTGTCCCGTATATTTATGCATGGTGTAGTCTTCGAGAGAACGGTAATCCCTGCAGTCGCTGTCGTAGACCGTATATATGACAGGACATATTCCGGTCAGGTCGTTAAACTCTTCGAGAGATCTTTCAAGCTTTTTATCGTCCCCGATCACATTGATATCATCGTAGACATAATGGGACGGCCTGTCATAATTCTCCTTCAACTGATGGGGTCTGGAAGTCACTGACGTAATTCCCATCATAAACGCAAAGAAGACGCCCATGGCCGCAACCACTACTATACCCGAAAGAGAAGTCTTTTGAGGTCTGCCGTTCGAATAGAAATACTCGTCAGTCCCGTTGGAATAATGACGTCTGTAGCGGCGTGATCCCGGAAAATAATGATGGGACGTTCTGCTTGAACTTCCTCCGTGAGATCCTCCATGGGATCCTCCCCCGTGAGATCCTCCTCCTGATGCGTGCGGCATTATCTTTCCCTCCTTTTATATCCCTTATTTTATCAGATTATCACAATGTTCTGTGGTCTTGCAAAAGAGCGGCTCTTCCGGGCCGCTCTCCTGCTTATCCATCCCTTATAGCCATGTATCAGGCTAATTCAACTTTATCAACCGTATTCCTTGCTATTGCCAGGAAGATCAGGGCCAGTACTATTCCATAACCTGCGGCCGCTAAGAATCCTGCTGCAAGGCTGCCAGTAAGGGCAGTTGTTATTATCATGGGGGCAAGAGTCGTCATGATGATAATGTATCCGGCAAAGTATCTGGTGATGACAAGGAGTACCCTTCCAAGCTGTCTGAAGATACGGATAGCTACAAGAGCTATGAGTTCAAAGAGCATATCAAATACTACCATCATGATGCCGAATGCTATGCCTTCTGTTATCGTCATGTCCGCAAAGAAGACCATGAGGAGCGTGCATAGAAGAGAATCGAATATCATCTCAGGAAGCTCTGCCATAAGGCAGCAGAAAAGCTTCTTGCTTCCCTTCTCAGGCACCATGAAGATATAAGGCTTGTTAAACTCAAGGACCGTCTTTCCTCCTCCATATACTATGGCATTAAGTATGACCATCATGGTAACGCCTGATATGATAGGGCCTATGGATCTGCCTCCCGCAAAATCCATACCTTCGAAAGTCACCGCCTTGCCCATAATGAACATATAGGCTGCAGTAATGAGCCTGTATGTGATGGCAAGAGGATTGACGAAGAAGAGCTTGGATGCCCTCTGGTTTTCGAACAAATGCCTCTGGGTAAAGGCCGTTGCGCCCCAGCCCTTGTTGAAGGTCTCCTTACCCACCTTGATCTTTCTGTTTACCTTAGCGGTATCGCTGTCGATACCGGCCTTCTTTGCCTCCTGAAGATCAGCTACCTTCTGGGCATTCTCTATTGCTGCCTCGTAGTAGTTAAGATCCACCCTGGAGTAAAGGATGATGATGGCTGCTGCAGTAAGGACCGTAAGAAGGATACCAGCGATGATATACATATTGTCCTTTAAGAGGATCCCGCTGTAGATCAGGTTAGTCCATCCTGCTACCGGGAAAAGGTTTGACCAGGTGGTGGTCCCTGCATTTGCGATGATGCCTCTTAATCCAAGAGCTCTTAAGTCCGAAAAAGATCCGTATGTGTCAAGAAGTCCCTTAAGGTTAAGTACGACATAGATAACATCCAGGCCGATCAATGTCATCTGTACCTTCTTTATCGCTGCTTCGTTATCCCAGAAACATGCGCTGAAGAAAGCGGCGATGAAATAACCGAAAGCAAACACGGGAACAGATCCCAGCAGAAGGGCGATGATGTCAAAGGAATTGACTCCTATAGACATATGAAGGACCGAAGACTGGCAGCAGAGCACCCAGAGAAGGATGATGCAGAGCTTGAATACACCGCCGGCTGCGATAAAGAGATTGAACCTCTGGGTGAAAGGTCCCGCCAGATGGAAGTTGACATCTGCATTGGAGAAACCCACCAGTCCGTTCTTAAGTCCCGTGAAGAATATAAAATTGAACATTACTATGAAGAGGATATTTATGCCTCCCAGAACAAGAGACATATCCCTTTCTATGCCGTCTGCACCGCCGCTCATGGAAGGGACCGCGATCATAAGGCAGCTGAAAGCCAGGGCCAACAGGACCAGGATCACCATCCACGGCTTCTTGGCAGCCGCTTTTCTAAGTCTGTAAAAAGTTGCCGATAACATAACGATTCCTCCGGTCAGGCCTTTGTACCTTCAGTGATCTCAAAGAAGAGCTCATCAAGGCTCTTATCCTCAGGATTTCCGGGACGGTTATGCTTTGTAGCCGCGATCTTACCGTTCATCATGATGTGGGCAACATCCCAATAGTCTTCGATGGTATCGATCATATGAGTTGAGATGAGTACTGACTTGCCCTCTGCCTTAAGTTCCTGGAAGACCTGCTTCAGTTCCTTGATGGCATGGGGATCGAGGCCCACCATAGGCTCATCAAAGATGATGACTGAAGGATTGTGGATGAGGGCACAGCAGATGGAGACTTTCTGCTGCATACCCTTTGAAAGCTCCTTACCCATCTTCTTTCTCTTGTCGGAAAGCTCAAATCTCTCAAGAAGCTTCTCCTTAACGGATATATCTTCTACCTTATATGCTCTCCTGATGAACTCCAGGTGCTCTTCTACCGTAAGTGTATCGTAGAGCGCAGGGATCTCAGGGATGTAGCCCAGCTGTCTCTTAGCTTCCATATCGTGGTTATCGAGGCCGTTGATCTCGATGGTTCCACTGTATTTCAGAAGTCCGGCAATAGACTTTATGATCGTAGACTTACCGGCACCGTTGGGACCAAGAAGGATCCCGATCTCACCGTTGTCGATAGTAAATGAAAGATTGTCGTTTGCGAGAAAGTTCTTGTATTTCTTTGTTACTCCGTTAACTGAAAGCATAAATGCCATCCTCCTTTTTCGTTCAATAGCATGATAACAATCACATATAAAGTAATGACCTAAAATGGTTTAAGAATTGTTAAAGAATCAGAAGGCATCTATCTTTTCCAGGATATTTCTGGAAAGGAAGATCATGGCGATCCAGATAAGAAAGTAGACGGCAGCCATGGATAGTATGATGATGCCGAGGGCTGTAGCCATTGAATCCGCAATGACGGCCACCAGAAGACCCGCCATGATGTTGGAAGGGATCATGCCTATCACGATAAGAGCCAGGATAGCCATATACCTGACGAACATGACCGCAAATTTACCGAACCCTCCCAGGAGCCTGACGCAGAGAAGTCCGGTAGCGGAGCTTAAAAGGTCGAAGGTTATCATAAGGATGATAAAGGAGATCATGGGAAACCAGGTAAACTCATGAAAGGCCACGATCTTGATCATGACAGTACATATGAGGGCATCAAAAGCCATCTCAGGGATATCGGCAGTAAGGCACATGGCCAGTTTCCTTACAGAGCTTTCAGGCACCAGGAAGATGTAGGGCCTGTTAAACTCCAGCACCGTCTTCCCTCCTCCGAATACTATGGCATTTAAGACCAGCATGGTGACTACTCCGGTTAAGACTACCACTGCCTCCAGATCATCGGGGACCACACCGTCCACCATAAAAAGGATCAGAAGTGCAAAAGCTCTGTAAACAAGAGCCACCTTATTGACGAAAAACAGCTTGGAAGTCCTTCTGTTCTCAAACAGGTGCATATGGAAAAAAGCGGAGGCTCCCCAGCCCTTGTCGAACTTCTCATTCCCGACTGTAGCAGTCCTGGATATACCTGTATTAACTGCCTCAACTCCCGCCTTGCTGGCCTCTATTATGTCAGCTATCTTCTGGGCATTGGAATAGGCATCCTCGTAGTAATCAAATTTAGTCTTCCTGTATAAAAGAATCAGTACTGCCCCGTACACCACCAGCACGGCCGCCAGCACCGGGACAAACATTAGATCTCCCTTCAGGGCCTTTTCCATCAGGGTGATGAACTGACCCGCAACGGGAAATGATCTTAATATCCTGCTCTGGCCCAGTTCACCGAAGATAACGTTACTTTTGAGGCTCTTTACGTTTTCGAAAGAGCCATACTTACCTATGAGATCTCTTATAAACAGGAAAGCACCCAGGAAATGAAGGGCGATAAGTACAAGAACAGGTATGAGCCTGGCCTTCATGCCCGACGAAAACCTGGCGCTCACATAGGAAGTCAACGGAAAGATAACTGCCGATACGATCAGGGCGAAAAGAAGAAAGACCAGGGAATCTTTTGTCCCAAGTCCCGTCCACATAGAAAAGAAAGGCATGTTGACGCATAAGATCCAGAAGAAGACCAGTATGCTGGAAAGTCCGTATTCAAAAGACAGCAGAAGATTGAACCTTTTGGTAAAGGGACCTGCCATATGGAAAGTCACATCTGCCAGGGAGTAACCCAGGACCCCGCTTCTGAAGCCTACGGCAAAGGAATAATCGAAAGCAAAAAGAAGGAGGGCGGAAAGGATCCCAAAGGTCATCATCTCATCTCCTTCGTAGAGATGGAACGTGATCTTATCTGCCGATATGACGGAGGAGACCGCAGAGATGATACCCACGATCACAATGATCCAGGCTACCGGCTTTCTTTTTGCCATATTCAGTTTTCTGTAAAGGGTCGCGCTTACCATATTCCGATTTCCAAAAAGGCACCCGTTTAAGAGCGGATGCCTTTTGTTGTTAACTGTATTCTTTTATATCAGCCCTTGGACTTGATGTACTCGTCGATACCCTTGGCGGCTGCTTTTCCCGCGCCCATAGCAAGGATTACCGTAGCTGCGCCGGTAACGGCATCACCACCGGCGAAAACGCCTTCCTTGGTGGTCTCACCTGTCTCCTCATTTGCAACGATACACTTCCACTTATTGATCTCAAGACCTTCTGTAGTAGAAGAGATGAGAGGATTGGGAGATGTACCAAGAGCCATGATGACTGCATCTGTCTCCAGCTCAAACTCGGAACCTTCAATAGGAACGGGACGACGGCGTCCGGAAGCGTCGGGCTCACCAAGCTCCATCCTGATACACTTCATAGCTCTTACGAAATGCGCTTCATTCTCGAGGATCTCTACGGGATTTGTAAGAAGCTCGAACTTGATGCCCTCCTCCTTGGCATGGTGTACTTCCTCAACTCTTGCAGGAAGCTCTGCCTCAGATCTTCTGTATACGATGGTGACCTCAGCTCCAAGTCTCAAAGCTGTTCTTGCAGCATCCATGGCAACGTTACCGCCGCCGACTACTGCAACCTTTGCAGGCTTGTAGATAGGCGTAGGAGAATCCTCCTTGAAAGCCTTCATGAGGTTTGATCTTGTAAGATACTCATTTGCAGAGAAGACTCCCTTTGCATTCTCGCCGGGGATCTTCATGAACATGGGAAGTCCTGCGCCGGAACCGATGAATACAGCCTCGAATCCCTCCTCGGACATAAGCTCGTCGATAGTAACTGACTTGCCGATAACAACGTTTGTCTCGATCTTTACGCCGAGAGCCTTAACATTGTCGATCTCCTTGGCAACTACCTTCTCCTTGGGAAGTCTGAACTCGGGGATACCATATGTAAGGACTCCGCCGGCCTCATGAAGGGCCTCGAAGACAGTTACATCGTAACCGAGTCTTGCCAGGTCTCCGGCACAGGTAATACCTGCAGGGCCGGAA
>JAGAFH010000204.1 GCA_017612755.1 Clostridiales bacterium | reverse complement strand
CTGGGGTGAGAAGACCGTTATCCGTATCCTTGCCAAGAACGACGGTAATCTTAACAGAAAGTTCCTCGGTATATCCGATCACAACAATGAACTCATCAACAAGATCATAAAGGTACCCCAGGGTATCTGCCTTATCTCAGGACCTACAGGATCAGGTAAGACAACTACCCTTTATACACTTCTTGCAGAGAAGAACGATCCTGAGACAAACATCATTACGGTCGAGGACCCTGTCGAGATCAGGATCCCCGGACTTAATCAGGTCCAGGTCAATGCAAAAGCCGGAATGACATTCGCATCAGGTCTTCGTTCCATCCTCCGTCAGGACCCTGATATCATCCTCGTCGGAGAGATCCGTGACGGTGAGACAGCAGAGATCGCCATGAGAGCTGCTATCACCGGACACCTTGTTTTCAGTACTATCCATACAAACGACGCAGTTTCTTCTATCAACAGACTTATCGATATGGGTCTGGAGCCTTACATGGTCTCCTCTGCTCTTGTAGGAGTTGTTGCCCAGCGTCTTGTAAGAAGGATCTGCACCGGATGCAGAAAAGCATATGATCCGGATGAATATGAGATCGAAAAACTTCACCTTGAACCCGGTCAGAAGATCTTCAAAGGTGAAGGATGTTCTGATTGCAACGGCAGTGGATATAAGGGCCGAATCGCTATCCATGAAGTCGTTGTTATCACAAAAGCCATGAAGGTCCTTCTTGAGAGAAGAGCCAGTGAAGAAGAGATGAAGCAGCTTGCCATCAAAGAAGGCACACAGATGCTCGTCGATTCCGCTGCTGCCCTCGTTCTTGAAGGAATCACAACAATCGATGAACTTAACAGAGTTGCTTACTCTGTTGATGGTTAATTATAAGGAGGTATTAAAGTGGAAGAATTCAGTTTGACAATGGATGCAATTCTTGCCGAAGCAGTCAGAAGAGGGGCTTCTGATACGCACATTACGGTTGGTCTGCCTCCTATGATAAGAGTAGCAGGTGAGCTCATGCCTTTGAGCAACCAGATTCTTACAGCCACCGACACAGAGTTCCTTTGCAAGTCTATGATCGATAAGTCAAGACAGCAGTATCTCGCTGAAAGAGGAGAGATCGACTTTTCATATGTTGTAGCTGATTACAGCCGTTTCAGATGTAACATCTACAAGCAGAGAGGATCTTATGCTCTTGCAGCAAGAACTATCACAAACGATATCCCTACATGTGAGAGGCTTGGTCTGCCCCTTCTTTTCAAGGAGCTGGCTCTTAAGCCCCGTGGACTTATCCTTGTTACAGGTCCCACGGGTTCCGGTAAGTCTACTACACTTGCCGCTATGGTAGGTCATATCAATACAGTCAAGAAGTGTCACATCCTTACACTTGAGGAGCCTATCGAGTACCTTCACGAGCATGGTGAAGCCATGATCAAACAGAGAGAAGTTCACGAGGATACACTTTCCTTCGCTAACGCTCTCCGTGCTGCTCTCCGTGAAGACCCCGACGTTATCCTCGTAGGTGAGATGCGTGACCTGGATACTATCAGTACAGCTATTACCGCTGCTGAGACAGGTCACCTCGTAATGTCCACACTTCACACATCAAGTGCATCAGATACAGTTAACCGTATCATCGACGTATTCCCGCCCCATCAGCAGGATCAGGTAAGAGTACAGCTTGGATCTATCCTTATCGCTGTTATCTGTCAGACCCTCGTTCCCAAGATCACCGGCGGAAGATGCGCAGCATTTGAGATCATGGTTGCTAACGATGCTATCAGGAACAACATCCGTGAAGGAAAGACATATCAGATCGACAGTGCTATCGCAACTAGCCTTCAGTCCGGAATGTGTCCCCTGGACTTCTACCTTGCAGAGCTTGTAAAGCGTAAGATCATCTCCAGAGATACGGCTATCGCAAGATGCCGTTTCCCTGATGACCTTAAGCGTTATATAAACAACGTCGGCGGTCCTGCTAACAGCCCGTTGTTCGAGGATCTGGATTTCCAGTCTTAATTTGAAGCAGAAAATAAATTAGGAGGGTTGTTATATGCCAAATTTCAGGTATCAGGTTCTTGATGCTTCCGGCAAAAAGACTTCCGGCGTAATAGATGCAGCCAGTATTGCAGATGCGTCCAGGAAGCTCAAAGGCGACGGAAAGTACATAGCATCTATCGAGCTTGATAAGGGTGCCGGCCTCATGAATATGGAGGTCGGAAGCAAAAGGCTGAACACGAAAGAACTGGTTCTCATAAGCAGACAGCTTGCGTCACTCCTGTCCGCAGGTATCACGGTCGTCAGATCGCTTGATATGTTGTATCAGCAGGTTGACACAAAGAGAGCCAGAAAGTGTGTAGGTGAGATCTACGAGGCGATCCAGTCAGGTCGTACTCTCTCTGATGCCTTCAGGGATCAGAAGGAAGCTCTTCCTACCATCATGATCAGTATGGTTGCAGCAGGTGAGGAGTCAGGTCGACTTGATGAGATCATGAACAGACTCGCCGAGCATTTCCAGAAGGAGTCAAAGCTGAAGAATAAGATCTCGGCAGCAATGGTCTATCCCAAGATCCTTTTCTTCCTTACTATCACTGTTACGGTAGGACTCCTTACATTCCTTGTCCCCGGAATCGCCGAAACCATCAGGGATCTCGGCGGTGATCTTCCGAAGTTGACCAAGGGTGTTATGGCCGTATCCGATTCATTCGTTCATTACTGGTGGGTATATGCCATTGTAATCGGCGGAGGCTGGTTCGGATTTACCACATGGAAGCGTTCTGAGAAGGGCCACGCCCAGTGGGACCTTATGATGCTCAGGATACCGATCGTCGGTAAAGCTACTAAGATGAATGCTTCCGCAAGATTCTGCAGAACAGTTTCCACACTTCTTAAGTCAGGTATCTCAGTCCTTCAGGCTGTTGAGATCACAGGTAGTTCTCTTGATAATGTTATCCTTGAGCAGAAACTTGCTGAGGCAAGGATCGAGATCAGAAAGGGTGTATCTCTTTCAAAGTCCATCAAGAATATCACAGAGTTCCCTCCCATGATCTATGCTATGACAGCTATCGGTGAGGAGTCAGGTACACTTGATACCATCCTTGAGAAGGCGGCTGATTTCTTTGAGGATGAGGCCGATGCAGCTACACAGAAGATGACTTCCGCACTTGAGCCTTGTATGATCATTCTCATGGCTATCCTTATCGGTACGGTCGTCGGCGCTATCGCAATGCCTATCTTCGGTATGGCACAGTACATTATGTAATTAACACTCAGGTTGAAAGGAGTTAAACAAAAATGGCATTATCATTTGGAAGCGGAAATCAGAGTCTCGTTCTGGATATGTCCAGCTCGGATCTGAAATTAGCCGTTGGAGCATACAATCACAAGACAGGCGTTGTATATCTCGAGAAAGCCGGTATCGTTCCTTTGGAGTCTGATGCTATCACAGACGGACAGATCACAGACAGTTTTGGTATCGTAATGGCTTTGAAGCACGCTATGGCTAAACTTGATGTAAGACAGAAGAACTGCATCATCACAACAGAGGGATCCTTCATGCACACAAGAGATCTGGAACTTCCCAAGGTCAAGGGCGATCAGCTCAAGGACATGGTCAAGTACGAGATCATGGGTCAGGGATCCAATAAGGATATGAACGTTGACTACGTCGTATACGGAACAACAAGGGACGCAGAGACAAATGCGGAGAAGCTTCTTATCAGAGCTACTGCTGTTCCGAATGAGACGATCTCTGACTTCAGGGATTTCCTTAAGAACATGGATTTCGTTCCCGTAGCTATGGATGCGAACGCCAACGCAGTAAGAAAGCTGTTCAACGGCGGTATCATCAACGGTAACGTTAATATTTCACAGTCCACGCTTCTTCTTATCTAGCTTTCCGGAAAGACGACTACAGTCACTATCCTTGATAAGGGTTTCCCCAAGCTTACAAGAAGACTTCAGTTCGGTCACTCCAATATCCGTCAGGTAGCAGAATCACTTCGTAAGCTTCAGGGCGGCGGCGACAACCAGTCCTCTCTTGCAAGAAGACTTAACATCTCAAAGAGTGATTCAGAGCTTGCAGTACCTGTAGAGGATATCGATGTATGGCATGAGTCACTTGCAGAGATCCCTTCTCTTCAGAGTGCCGTTAATGCTTACTTTAAGAGCCTTACTGATGCAGTTTCACGTACTGCTCAGTTTGCGATCTCCAAGTTCCATATCGACAGCATCAGCACATGCTTCCTTTATGGTTCCGGAGCAGGCTATAAGAAGATCGACAAGGAGCTCTCAAGACAGCTCGGAACACAGGTCGAGGTGCTCAATACCCTCAGTACGGTATCAGGCACTAAGGATTTCATCTTGCCCCAGTTTATCAACTGCTGCGGTGCATTAATTCGTGAAGACTAATAAGGAGGAATTATATTATGGCGCTTATCGGTTCCAGAAAGGACATTGCTAAGAATGATATGAACTTCTTTGCAGCATTCACTGAATCTGCACGAAAGACAGCTCAGATCCTCTTAACAGCTATATTGATCGGTTTGATTTTTGTCGGAGCATTCGTCATCTGGTGGCTCTATTGGATCTTCTCCAATATGGGAGTCAAGAGTGACATCAAGGATCTCCAGAATAAGCTCGCCGATCCCATGTATGCAGATCTTGAGATCGAGGCTCAGGCTCTTCAGGACGAGATCAATGAAAGAAACCAGTACTACTACGCTCTTACTGAAATGAGAAGGTGCGTTGACCAGAAGACACCTGCTGATACTGCTCTGTGTGATCTTCTTGGGGAGAGTATCCCTAATGATTCTTATGTAGCAGCATATGAGCTTACAGGTTCACAGTTTACTATCGAGGGATTCTCTTTCACTTACTACGGAGCTCTCAACATGGTAAATATCCTTCAGGATTCAGATGTTTTCTATACACCTCTTGATATTGCCATCGAGCATGTAAATCTTGATGACGTATCTGCAGGTTCTGCAGAAGACATGATGACCAATCCTATCGATTCTTACTATGCTTATAAGGTAGTCGGCAACATTACATCTACTGCATACATTTCAGTTGCCCAGTATGTAAACGTTGACGGACAGATCATCTCTATTAACGGTATCGAGACAACAGAGTACACCATTGGAAGCACATATGAGTATTCCGATATCAGCTCTGTAGAGTACAACGGAATCGTTTATACATTGTCTTCTGTTGAGGTAAATAAGGTTGCAGTCGATGCTGACACGCTCAACTCCATTATCACTACTGATAAGGTAACAGGAACAGCAAACGCTGATGCTGAGATATCTTTCATCTATCAGGTATCTGAGACTACCACTGAAGACGCTGAGGGAGGTGAATCATAATGAATTTAGGTGCAAGAGAAAAATACGGTATTGCCGTAGTAATCCTGCTTATAGCACTCCTCCTGGTATATATTTTCGGTATCAGAGGATCACAGAAGAGAAACGATGAGCTCAAGGCCCAGCGTGCAGAACTTCAGGCCCAGCTTGATTACTATGATGCATTAAAGAACGAGAACGAAGAGACAGAAGCAGCTATCCAGGCTGTTGAGGCTAACATTTCAGCAGAAGAGAAGAAATTCATCCCTGCTATCAAGACCGAGTCTATCGAGCAGTACATCCTCGGAGTATTCGAGAGCAACGGATGCCCTTATCTCGTATCTGTTCAGTCTGAAGATATCGAGGGCGATAAGATAACAATGCCCGACGGATCTGTTGCTGCTGACGGACTCGTTATTAAGAGAATTACTGTCAAGTATTCAACAACTGACGGATTTAACATTCCTCAGTACAACCTTCAGAACTCTGTTGTCATCGATGGTATTCCCGATGAGGATCTTTTCAATGCTAATATCGACGAGATGTACTGGCATGGTGCTGATTCCATTACCGGATATCCCCAGTTCATCACAGCCCTTAAGGAGATCGAGGATGTTGCTCCTTCCTGCGTAAAGATCAACAAGATCGCTACTGAGGCAGGCGGTGGTTACCTTTATATGATCGCTGAGATCGATTTCTTCTCTGCAACATTTATCAACAGAGTATCTGAGCCTGACATGACTGCGCCCTATGCTCATTGGACAGGTGCTACGGGAGTTGCTACAAATGCCGGCTTCATCGGATATCCTTTCATCGTTGAGGATCCTGACAGCGCCTGGTATATGGTACTTATGTCTGATGATGACGCAAGCACTACGGAGAGACCGTTCTCTACATATTATTCTGCAGCTATTTTCTCTGACGCTGTTGAGCAGGTGGGTCTTGCAGCTGTTCTTGATCTTGAGAACGCAGGAATGGCCCGTGATACCGGAGATGATGAAGCAGATGCAGCAGATGCCGGTGCAGACGCCGCTGATGCTACAGCTACAGACACAGCAAACGCAGCATAATTCATATGGATTCACATCTTTTCCAAAATTTCGAAGAAAATGTGAAAAAAATATGAAAAAAGGTATTGCAATTATTAACAAAGGTGTTATACTTAAGCTACAAACTCAATAAATCCAAATGAGGAGGAAAAAACAATGAAGAAGATTCAGAAGACAAAGAAGGGCTTTACTCTTATTGAGATGGTACTCGTTATCGCTATCATCGTTATCCTTGCAGCTGTTCTCGTTATGTCCATCGGTACATACCTCAACAGAGCAAAGAACGCAGCTTCTTCCGTTGTTTCTCATAACAGCTCCATTTCCGGTGTTGTTGCTGAGATCGACAGTGCTACATAATAGTAAAGCAAGATCATTAGTGATTTAAGGAGAAGGCGGGAGTAAAACTCCCGCCTTTTCTTTTCTCTAACAAATTTTGACAAAAATGTGAATAAAGTGTTGAAAAATGCGATAAAGCATGTATAATGTAGTTGTATAATAATTTTTACTAATATATGTAAGAGAATTACTGAGGTGTGTTATGCGTAAGATCAACAAGTCCAAAACCGGATTTACATTGGTTGAGGTTATCATCGTTGTTGCCGTTATTGTTATCCTGGCAGGCGTTGTAACACTTAATGTTTCCGGAATTCTCGGAACGACTAAGGATAAGAATAAGGCAGTCAGTGAAGACGTTTCAGAACTTCAGGGTGTTATAGATTCTTATTCTCAGAAAGCAGACAGATATCATTTCTGATTTGGGGGAGACAGGACATATGAGAAAGACCAGATCAAGTAAAAAAGGTTTCACATTGCTGGAGGTCATGCTCTCCATTGCAATTCTTACCATCGTATCTACGATGATCATGCAGGGTTTCCTGGCAGCAATGAACTATTCTACCAATAACTCCGTTTACGCAAGACTCGGTGCTAACAACTACAGCACTGCCATCAGGAAACTGGCTGAGAATTCATCTACTCAAGCCAGTCCTTCCAGAGATGCAGCGCTTCTTGCATCCGCTACCGATATGACTACTATTCACTATGGTATTTCCGGTGGAGTTTCAGGAGATGTCAGAGTTGAGAGATGGAGAGAGAATGATGCATCCGATCCCCACATCAATGTAGTCGGATCTGCAATTAATGATCATACATATGATGAGGGTGGTTCCGGAGGAGTATCCAGCATCCTTAATCGTACATCATTCTTCTATATTCCCAGTGAGAGCCATGTTTGTCCGCAGTGTGGCGGCCCTCAGCAGTATGGTATCAGCTGGGGACATACCGGTTGGTATTGTAATAACCAGGTCGTAGTAACAGCTCCCCTTAGTGAGGGCGGAGATTATGTCATGGTAGACGGACACTACGACTTTGATATAGCAGGAGCTGAATTCACGGATTACTGTCCTCTGGCTCCCAACAACAGCCTTAATGTTGCGGCTCATGGTTGAGGAGGTAGATCATAATGAGAAAGTCACATAAGCAGAGTAAGTACGGTTTTACATTAGTTGAGATGATGCTCTCCATTGCGATCATCATCATCATCTCTGTATTATTTGTACCTATGCTGATTTCAATAAAGGATTCATTTAAGAGAGTATATAATGCCAACGATGCAGCAGATTATGCACAGCTTTATGCAAAGGCTTTTGAGAATCAGTTGATCTATGATATCCAGAACGGTGTTTCCGGAGAGACATATACATATAAAGTTTCTCCTTATAATGCAACTAATGCTTCCAGCTCTTGTATCTTCCTTGCCAATGATGTAGATGTTTATGATTTTGCTACTATAAGCGGAATGAATACAAACCGTGAAGGCAAGCCCAAGTGGGAGATCTTATTTGATTCTGATGTTGAAGTTCTTCCCGGAGAAAAAGGTTTTCTGGTTGAATACTGTATTGTCATGGTGGATCAGTTTAATGATCCCGGCAAGGTGGAGCTTGAGTATGGCGGATCCTTCTGGATACCTCCCATGATGGTTGAAGACGAAGACGATATGACCTTCTTTGTTTCAGGAAGTACCACCGGCTATACATATAAGCGTGATCACGATGATACTTTCTACGAGGGAGGTGTTGTACACAACACCACGTTTATGTATACAGCACCCTGATGATCAGATAACTTAATACATTTGGCCCGGACGGTACGTCCGGGCTTTTTTACGCATTTTGATTATTGTGCTAAAATATGCTGAACATAAAGAAATGAGGGATAGGATATGTCAGTTAAAGTTGGTCTTGATGTAGGAGGCAGTACCACTAAGATAGTAGGTATGGTGGACGGTAAGATCATATATAAGACAGTAGTTAAGGCGGCTGATCCTGTTACATCCGCTTTCGGAGCATTAGGTAAGCTTATAAATGATAATTCTCTTGATATATCCCAGATAGAGAAGATAAACATCACAGGCGTTGGTGCCTCTTTCTCCGGCTCCCCCATGCTCGGGATCGAAACAGTTCATATTACGGAATTTCTTGCTACCGGCCTCGGAGGCCTTTATCTTTCCGGTCTTGACCACGCTGTGGTCGTAAGTATGGGAACGGGAACTGCTTATCTTGATGCATCATATGATAATGTAAGACACATCATCGGATCCGGTGTTGGCGGCGGTACAGTCCTTGGCCTTTGTAATTCCATGATCGGTATAGATGATCCGGAAAAACTAACCGAGATAGCTTCCAACGGAAAGATCGAACTTGTGGATCTTACTATCGGGGATATT
>JAGAFH010000203.1 GCA_017612755.1 Clostridiales bacterium | reverse complement strand
GATCGTATTATCTGTTCCTCTGAAAGCCAGGTAGTAGTTGGCTTCATCATCCATCTCAAATACCATGGCAGCAAACTGGGTCTGCCGCTCCAGATCTATCTCATTTACAAATCCGCAGATCCTCATCCCATTAAATCTTTTGCTCTCATACATCATGGTAATGAGCTTCTTGTCTATTTCAGGACTGATGACTTTGATATCGATATCAGGATCGTTCATCAGCTTGTGGCAGCACTCTTTGATGGTCACGCTTTTATAGAAATCAGAAGGAGCCGCATTATCCAAAGGCTCATAAGCAAACCTGGCGAGGATAGCAGCATCCACCTCATTAAAAGGAACTACACTTATGGGAAGGTCGCCTCTCCATTCAAGATAATCAAATATAGTATTCATATAATCTGCCCCTTGATCATCCGTTGCCGGCGTCGTTATCGAAAGAGATGGGATACAACTCCGGATCAAAATCCTTCATGACCTGCTTAAAGATCTCGTTAAGGCAGGTCTTGTTAACAGATTTTAGCACGAATTCCATCCTGTATCGACCGCGCAGTTCATATATGGGAGAAGGAACAGGACCGTAAAGTTCAAATCCGAACTTACTGTCCTGGACAGCTATGAAATCCTTAAGGTAAGTCTCCAGGGCACCTGTTCTTTCCATGAGCATCTCTTCATCAGGAAGGGACAGGGTGATCTGACCCACCGCCTTAAACGGGGGAAGGTTCATGGCTTCCCTGTATTTTATCTCAGACCCGTAGAAGGCATTATAATCCTGCTTTGCGGCAAACATCAGAAGAGGATTATCAGGCCTTAGACTCTGTATTACTACTGTTCCGGGGTCTTCTGCCCTTCCGGCTCTGCCCGCTGCCTGGGTTATGAGCTGGAATGCTCTTTCTGAGGACCTGTAATCGGTAGACATGGAGATAAGGTCCGCGCCTATTATTCCTACTACGGTGACCCCGGGGAAATCGTGGCCTTTTGCGATCATCTGGGTACCTATAAGGATAGAGGCCTCATGGTCCCTGAACTTCTTTATTATCTCCTCGTGGGATCCGGCCTTCATGGTGGTATCCTGGTCCATCCTTAAGATCTTCTCGTGGGGATAGAGTTTCTGAAGAAATTCCTCCAGCTGCTGGGTACCTATGCCGGCCCTGGTAAACTTCTTACCGTCACAGGTCCTGCAGGACGCCTCCGATACGGGAACTGTATATCCGCAGTAGTGGCAGATAAGAACTCTCTCACTCAGTCTCTTACTGTTATGTAGGGTCATGCCCACGGAACAGTTGGGGCAGGAACAGGGCTCTCCGCACTCGGTGCAGATAAGGGTCCTGGAATAGCCTCTTCTGTTTAGGAAGAGCATGACCTGCTTATTAGCGGCAAAAGCCTTTGCCATCTCATTTCTTAAAGGGATGGAAATAAGATCTCCGGCACCCTGTTTTACCTGTTCCTTCATGTCAGTGATCATTACTTTTGGAAGTCTTGCTTCAGGGTTGGCTCTCTTGTTTAAGGTAAGAAGCTTATAGTATCCGTTCTTTGCCGCAAAGTATGAATTTACTGAAGGCGTGGCAGATCCTAAGAGTACCTTACATCCTGATATCTTGGATCTTATTATGGCTATATCCTTGGTGGAGTATCTGGGGAAGGCTTCGGACTTATATGAACCGTCGTGTTCCTCGTCGATTATGATGAGTTTCAGGTCCTTTACGGGAGCAAAGATACTGCTTCTGGGACCCACTACGATCCTGGCTTTTCCTGTCCTGATCCTGTCCCACTCATTATATCTCTGCCTGTCGGTAAGACGGCTGTGAAGCACTGCTACAGTGTCTTCAAATCTTCCCTTGATCCACCCGATGGTCTGGGGCGTCAGGGAGATCTCGGGAACAAGATAGATAACGCTTCCTCCCTGCTTTATGATGTCACCAGCACAGTGAAGATAGACTTCTGTCTTTCCTGATCCGGTGATGCCGTGAAGAAGGAATGTATCATTTTTGCTTTGAGGATCCATGATCTCCGAATATGCCTTTTTCTGCTCATCGTTAAGCTGGTGGACTTCACGGAAAGAAACAGCCTCTTCTTTACTGTTGCTCTTTATGTCATCAGGATCTATTTCCCTCTCCTCTGTCCTGACAAGGCCCTTGTCCTTTATGGCCTTAAACTGGGCAGGAGTGGATCTGGTATCGGAAAGAAGTTTCTTCTTTGAACAGTCTCCCGATTCAAGGAGGTATTCCAGCATATTTACATGGGCTATGGATCTGAGCTTTCCGGAGGACAGGACTTCCCTTACCTCCTCCTCATTTTCGATATAAACGAAGGTCTCCTTTATGCGTCCAACCTTGCCTACTGTGGAAGGGACCATCATGGAGATCACGTCACCTTTGGTGCACAGATACCTGGACGAGATCTTAGGGATCATCTTTATCTGGTCATCTGTTAGGACAGGCACGGGATCGATAAGCCCTGATATGGCCTTAAGCTTTCTGTTTTCCTCTTCTTCATCGGAAACTGAAACTACTATTGCCGCCTTTGTCCGGTCTCCCCTTCCGAAGGGCACGTTGACATAAGATCCTGTGGTTATCTTCTCTTTCAGATCCTCAGGCACCAGATAAGTATAGACATTATCTGTCTGCCTGACGCTGTCCCTTAAGATGACTCCGGCGCATCTCATATCACATTCCGTCCAGAAGTGAGAAAAGATCTATCTGGGATGATTCGGGCATGTCTTCGAGAAGGCCGTAATCCACCAGTGTCTGAAGGGCGGATTTTCCGATGCCGCTTCTTGACATAAGATCCTCACGGTTGGCAAAAGGAGCCTCATCCCTGGCCTGGGTAATGGACAGGGCGATACCGGAAGAGATGCCGTCGATAGTGTCGAGAGGCGGCATTATCTTTCCTGTTTCCACCATCTTGAAGCGGACTGCTTCAGACTGGTTTATATCGATAGGAAGGAATGAGATCCCTCTGTTATACATCTCCTCTACGATCTCACAGATGTAGAATTCTTCCTGAAGTTTCTTCTGCCTGGAAGAGTTGGTCTCTGTCTTTCTAAGGTCAGTGATCTCTTTTCTTCTCTCGATGACCTTATCCAGGCCCCGGCAGAGATAGTCAGCTTTAAACTCGTCACCTCTGATGGTGAAGTAAGCGCAGTAGTACGCTTCCGGGCGGTAGACCTTGAACCAGGCTACCCTGAGGGATGAGATGGAGTAGGCTGCAGCGTGGGCCTTAGGGAACATGTACTTGATTTTCTTACATGAGTCTATATACCAGTCAGGAACGTTATTGTCCCTCATGAGCTTTTCGTGCTCTTCAGAAAGACCTTTACCCTTACGGACCTTCTCCATGATGTCGAAGGAATCCTTGTTGGGAAGGCCCCAGTAGATAAGCCTTGTCATGATGGAGTCACGGCATCCGATAACGGAACCGATATCGCATATTCCCGACCTGATAAGATCCTGGGCATTACCCAGCCATACGTCAGTACCATGGGAAAGACCCATGAGCTGAACCAGGTCGAAGAAGTGTTCCGGCTTGGCCTCTTTGATCATGCCTCTGGCGAAGCTGGTGCCCAGCTCCGGAAGACCGATGGTGGCACTTTCTGCCTCCGACTGTTCTGTCGGGAATCCAAGGGCTTCCGTTCCCTGGAAAAGGCTCATTACCTTATCGTCAGGAATGGGTATGCTGCTTATGTCTACTCCCGTTATCTCATGGAGCATTCGAAGGACCGTAGGATCCGCATGTCCCAGGATATCCAGCTTAAGGATCGTATCGTGCATGGCACGGAAATCGAAGTGGGTAGTGATGATACCCTTCTTTATATCGTTGGCAGGATACTGGACAGGAGTGAACTCATAGATATCCATCTCCTTGGGCACTACCACGATACCTCCTGGATGCTGGCCAGTGGTGCTCTTTACGCCGATGATATCCTCGGTCATGTAGGCCATGGTTCCGTTGGTGTAGGTCACACCCTTCTGCTCCGCTACTTTCTTAACGATACCGTAGGCCTGTTTCTCCTGGAAAGCACCGATAGTTCCGGCCCTGAAAGTAAATGACTTACCGAAAAGGAACTCGACATACTTGTGGGCTCTGGGCTGGTATTCATCCGAGAAGTTAAGGTCGATATCAGGCTGCTTGTCTCCGAAGAATCCCAGGAAGGTCTCGAAAGGGATATCCTGTCCGTCACGGATCATGGGAGTGCCGCACTCCGGGCAGTCCTTTTCGGGCATATCAAATCCGGAACCGTATTCGCCGGTGTTGTTAAACTCGGTAAAACAGCACTTGGGACATCTGTAGTGGGGAGCCAGGGGATTAACTTCCGAGATACCGCACATGGTGGCAACGAAAGATGATCCGACCGATCCTCGGGAACCTACGATATATCCGTCGTTATTTGACTTCTTAACGAGACGGTAGGCGATATAGTACATGACTGAGAAACCGTTTCCGATAATGGACTTAAGTTCCTTTTCAAGTCTGGCCGCAACTGTCTCATTTAATACGCCGTTATGTCTGTAGAGCCTGTTGGCCCTGGTGAAGGCAATATCTCTTACATCAAGAGGTGACCTTCTTACGATAGGAGGATATGTGCCGTCCGGGAAGGGCTTTATACCATACTCGATCTTGTCAGCGATCAGGTTAGTATTCTTAACGACTACTTCAAAAGCCCTCTCTTCACCAAGATAGGAGAACTCCTCCAGCATCTCATCAGTGGTCCTGAAGTAAAGATCACTCTGCATATCCGCATCGGAGAATCCAAGGAACTCCAGGATAGTCTTTCTGTACATACCGTCTTCCTTCTCAAGGAAGTGGGAGTCAGTGGTAGCGACACACATCATGTTGTAGCTGTCAGCCAGCCAGACGAGAAGCTCATTGATGATCCTTATATCATTTGCATCAAGAGGCACATTCCCCGTATCGGACTTCGCAGGATCCTGACGGGTCATGAACATGTTATTACAGAGAGGCTGGATCTCTATGTAGTCATAAAGGCTCAGTATATCCTTGATACTCTGCCTTTCAAGAAGCTCCTTCTTTGTCTTTTCAGGATACTTACCACACTCCTTGTAGACCTTCAGCACTTCCCTGTAGATCTCACCTCTTTCGCAGGCACCGCCTACGATGATGGAACTGGAGTAATACTTAAGAAGGCTCTTAGGTGTCCTGGGCCTGAAGGAGTAATAATGAAGATGGGCCTCAGATACTAGTCTGTAAAGGTTATAAAGACCCAGGTTGTTCCTGACGAGATAGATGATATGGTAGACCATATTCTTTCTCGCCTTGATATCCTCCTCGGACAGATGACCGATGGCAGAATTGAGTTCCACCGGGTCTAAGGTCTCCTGACGGGTCAGGTAATCAATGACTATAGAAGCGCTGTCATAGCACTCATCAAGAAGGTCATTTCCTGAAGAGTTGCAGCAGGTTTCAGGCTTATTGCCCCCATAGGAATATCTGATGATATCTTCCACACTGATGGCAGGCATCAGATATTTATATCTGTAGTACTTGTGCTCCTCGATATTGATACCGTATCCGGCACGTCTTAAGAAGTGAAGGGTGTTAAAGATGTTGGGACCGGTGATATAGGCGCCTCCGATGAATTCCAGAAGCTCTCCTGCGATAAAGTAGGACTCGCAGGGTTCTCCCTGTCCTTTATAGATCTCATCTTTCACTTCCGTATAGAAATCTGCCACCTTCTCATAGACGGCTTCCCCGGGAACTACTTCCCTGTCATCTTCAGCGCATTCGCAGTTAACATCCTGCTCAATATTGATGATGTGGCTTTCAGATCTGGTGACCTCAAAAGGAGTGATGGTGATATGGGAATCACGCAGTTCCTCCGGGATCTCTTCTTCTGTCCAGAGACTTCTGTCGATATCCTTGGAGGCAAATTCCTTTGCCTCTTCATCAGACTCGCCTTCAGCAGGGACCCTTACAGCCTTATATCCTTTTAATCTGTATTTGGAAGCCGCGATATGGGTGATCAGATCTTCACAGGAATCATCACCTGTGGTCCTTATGGACACAGATACAAATTCCCCTACATGTCTTACATTTTCCCTTTCGTAGGGAAGGTTATAGAAGATGGTAGGACCGTCGTCTACCAGGTAGCCCTCACATCCCAGGATGGACTTAAAGGGCTCGTCTGTATCACCGACCTTAAGGCCCATAGCTGTCCTGTAAACTTCAGGGAATCCCTGGACAACGCCGTGGTCTGTGATGGCACAGGCCTTATGGCCGAATCTGGCGGCCAGTTTCATTATCTTGTCGGGATCACTTACGGCGTCCTTCTCACTCATCTTGGAGTGGACATGAAGCTCTACCCTCTTCATGGCAGAAAGGTCCTGGCGCTGGGGCGGTTTCTCCGCCTCAAAGATACCGGTTACCTTGATGCCAAGTTCGCTCTTGTTAAAGACAGGCTCACCCTGAAAGCCCGCATATCCGCCTTTTTTAAACTTGCCCTGGAAGGTATCTGCCTCACTGGGCTTCAGGAACATAAAGGCAGTGATGCCGCCGGTCTTATCTATGATATTGAAATTAGCTATTACCGTCTTTCCCGATTTACTCAGTTTCAGATCGTCAGTAAGTGTTATCTTACCCACTACGTTAATGAGCCTTTCGCCCATATTCACTTCAGAGATATTGGTGATTCCGATACCGCTCTGGACTTTTCCCACGATGGACTCTGCATTGGCAGCTCTTCTGTAGGTGGTTTCCCGGCCTTCCTCCCTGACAGCTTTCTGCTGTTCCTTAGCCTTATATTCCCAGGAGTCCTTGTTGACCTTTTCCTCTTTAGGCTCCTCTTCTTTTTTCTTTGAAGCATCAGATGCTTTCATAGCAGCTTCCAGAAGTTCTTCAGGGATCACGGGAGCGTAGGTGTAGTAATCATCCACCGGTTCTTCTTCGCAGGGAGGCACCTCGGGAGCCTCCATCCTGTCAGGAATATCGTCGGTATATGTAAACTCAGAACCATCCATGCTTATGTTAAATACTGTCTCTACGAGATTTACGGCATACTTGCCTACTCGTTCCCCGGCTGCATCATCGATGAAAGGGGCATAGACGGAATTAAATCTTACGATGAGGGTCCTGTTGTCATCTGATGTTTCCAGGTCACACTGGTCATAATAGGAAAATTCCTTATCTTCAGAAGAAAGCTTTCCCAGGATGAAATCCTTAAGGGAGGAAAGGTATTTCCCCAGATCCTCTCTTACCACGTCAGAAAACAGGACGCGGCAGGTAAAACCCGTTACCTCCTCTATATGCCTGATGACAGCAGAGAACTTGTTTTCAGGCGCAATCGAACCGATCCCGGACATAAGAAGACCTATTGTCTTTTTGTCGGGATAAAAGTCAATTTTGTCGACTCTGACATCCTCAAGCCCCTCGATCAGATCACTTGAGATATTGAAAACTTTTGCCGTTCTGATCATATGTCAGTTAGAACTCTCTTTACCCAGTTTTTTGACTTCTTCGACGAACTCGTCTACAGCTGTTGCCGCAGGGAGTTTTCTTACTGTCTCACCCTTGCGGAACATAAGGAATTCATCTTTGCCTCCGGCAAGACCTATATCGGCCTCTCTTGCTTCACCGGGGCCGTTTACTACGCATCCCATGATGGCCACCTTGAGATCATAAGGGAGATCGCAGATCCTTCTCTCGATCTCAGATGCCAGTTCGATCAGGGGCACCTGGGTCCTTCCGCAGGTGGGACATGAAATAAATGTTATTCCGCCCTTCCGCAGATCCAGGGCTTTCAGGATGCTTATGCCCGCACGGACTTCATCCACGGGATCGCCCGTAAGGGATACCCTGATAGTATCTCCGATACCTTCCGCCAAAAGGGCTCCGATACCTACAGCAGACTTGATCATTCCCTCCCTCAGGGTACCTGCTTCCGTAACTCCCACATGAAGGGGATAATCACATTTGGAAGAAAGGGTCCTGTATGTATCGATCGTCAGCTTAGGACTTGAAGACTTGATACTGATAACAATATCCCCGAAGTCCACATCTTCCAGCATCTTTACAGCATTTAAAGCGCTTAAGGTCATATTCTCGGCACAGACGCCTCCATACTGCTCCACCAGCTTTCTGTCGATGGAACCGGAGTTGACTCCTACCCTGATGGGAATGCCTCTTTCCTTACAGATATCGGCAACCGCCCGGACCTTATCTTCCCCGCCAATATTTCCGGGGTTGATCCTTATCTTGGAGGCGCCGTTCTTTGCTGCTTCTATGGCAAGACGGTAATCAAAATGAATGTCGGCTACCACAGGGATAGGTGACTCTTTAGTGATGACCTTCAGAGCCTGGGCCGCTTCCATGTCGGGAATGGCAACTCTTGTGATGTCGCAGCCTGCTTCAGCAAGTCTTCTGATCTGCTCCAGCGTTGCTCTGGCATCCCTGGTATCAGTATTGTTCATGGACTGGACTCTTACGGGATTTCCCCCGCCTATGACCGTATTTCCGATGGTGATCGCCTTTGTCATTTTTAACCTCCGTCTTGGTGCGTATTAATAGTCTATCACTACATATTTATTTCCTTTATTACAATTTCCCGGGGAGTAAAATTGTAATCTTTAATATTTCTTAAACTTAAAAAGAAGTCCTCTTTACTACGTATGTGTAAAATATGCTCAGATAATCATGGAGGGTTAGTTATATGAATGAATTATCTACTCAGAAAAAATGGCAGATCTGGAAGGGCGTGATCTTACAGGTAGCCTGTATTGCACTTCTCCTGTTTGTAGGATTCCAGATGCAGGTCTACTGGGGAATGATCGGTCTTGTGGCTACAGAGCTCATGTTCCTCATTGTCGCTGTTGCTTATGCACTTATAAAGAAGACCCCTCTGAAGGAAGTATTCCCCATCAAAAAGCCCAGAGGCAGACATCTTGCCGCAACTTTCTTCATCTGGGTAGGAGGCCTTTTGTTCGGATTACTGGGCCTTGGTATCTCCAGTTTCCTTTTCCCGAAACTTCTTGGAGATACAGTGACCGGATTACATGAGTTCCTGATAGGAGATTCGGTCCTGGCAGCAGTGATCTCTTTCCTGGTCGTTGCATGCATGCCTCCCTTCTGTGAGGAAGCCATCGAGAGAGGAGCAGTCCTTTCCCACTTCAGATCCCTCAAGGGCAAAGACTGGGTAATAGTACTCGTAATGGGAATCTTCTTCGGAATCTTCCACTTGGATCCTGTCCGTTTCCTCACAACAGCTGTGCTGGGAGCTGCCCTTACATATGTAATGGTAAAGACCGACAATATGATATATCCCATGCTCCTTCACTTTGTAAATAATGCTTTCAGCACCCTGCTGGCCAACCTCTCTTCTCTTATCTACGGAAGTGATGCAGTAGATGTAGCTGTGGAATCATATTCAAACTTCGACAGGGCTATGGGACTTCAGCTTATTTCATCCTATCTGATCCTGGGATTTGCGGCACCTGTAATGATAGCTTTGGGAATGACCCTCTTCCAGGAAAAGCTTCCCAAGAATGCGGACAGAGCAGCCAAGGTCAAAAGATCGAACCAGCTGACCATACGCTTTGTGGCAGCAACGGTCATATCGGGCATCATGCTGGCATCAGGTATGTTCCTTATGTTCAAATACGTGATCCCCTCTCCCGAGTATCAGGAGCAGTACGATCAGATAATGGAGCAGATGATGGAAGCCGAGGAAGGCACCATCAAGATAATCGCTCCTTCAGTATAGACAGACCGCAATATGCAAAGAAAAGCTCCGCAGTGATGCGGAGCTTTTTTGTATTCAGATCCTGATGATCATCTTTCGCTTATGTCGGGGTATTCCCTTCTCTTATTGACATTCTTGTAAGCGGGCCTTATGATCCTTCCTCCTGATACAAGTTCCTCGATCCTGTGGGCGGACCATCCTGCGATCCTTCCGCAGGCAAAGAGAGGTGTGAAAAGCTCCGGGGGGATACCCAGCATGGAGTATATGAAGCCTGCATAATAGTCAACATTTGCGCAGACGATCTTGTCATTCTTCTTGACCTCATGGAAGACATCGGGAGCGATCCTTTCAACTGTCTTATAAAGTTCAAGGACATCTTCCTGACCCTTGTCGGCAGCCAGTTCTTCGGCATACTTTGTAAGAAGCTTCGTCCTGGGATCGGAAAGAGTATAGACAGCGTGGCCGATACCATAGATAAGTCCGGATCTGTCGAAAGCTTCCTTCTTCAAGATCTTTGTCAGATACTTTCTGATCTTGTCCTCATCCTTCCAGTCGTCAACAGACTCCCTAAGTTCCTTCATCATGCCGTAAGCCTTGTTGGAAGCTCCGCCGTGCTGGGGACCTTTAAGGGATCCGACAGCAGCTGCGATAACGGCATATGTATCAGAACCTGTAGAGGAAACAGCATGGGTAACGAAAGAGGAGTTGTTACCACCGCCGTGCTCAGCGTGAAGTACCAGTGCCAGGTCAAGGATCCTTGCCTCCAGCTCTGTGAACTTTCCGTCAGGTCTTATAAGGTGAAGGATATTCTCTGCTGTTCTGTACTCAGGAATGGGATCGTGAAGGAAAAGGCTCTGATGCTCAACATAGTGCCTTCTTGCCATATATCCGTAGGAGATGAGTACGGGGAATCTTGCGATAAGTTCAACGCACTGTCTTACAACATTTTCAAGCTTGATGGAATCGGGATTGTCGTCATAGGAATAAAGGGCCAGTACCGATCTTGCCAGCTTGTTCATTACGTCAGGGCTGGGAGCCTTTAAGATCATATCTTCAGTAAATCCGGCAGGAAGATCCCTGCTGGCAGAAAGAAGGTCCGTGAACTCGGAGAGCTGGGACTGGGTAGGAAGATCTCCCATCATAAGAAGGTAAGCGATCTCCTCAAAACCGAATCTCTTACCGTAGAATCCGTTTACCAGGTCCTTGATCTCATAACCCTGGTAGAAGAGCTTTCCTTCAACAGGAACTCTCTCTGCATCATCCACGATATAGCTCATTACTTCGCCGACTTCCGTAAGTCCAACGAGAACACCTGTTCCGTCGTT
>JAGAFH010000202.1 GCA_017612755.1 Clostridiales bacterium | reverse complement strand
CATCGCCCAGGCCGAGGAAGCAGACAGGAAGATAAAGGAAGGGACCCTTACCGGGAAACTGGCAGGAGTTCCCATCGCCATCAAGGACAATATCTGCACCAAGGGCGTAAAGACCACCTGCGGATCTAAGATGCTGGAAAACTTTATCCCTCCCTATGACGCAACTGTCATCAGGAAGATAAAGGATGAAGGCATGGTCATCATCGGAAAGACAAACATGGACGAGTTCGCCATGGGTTCCACCACCGAGACCAGTTTCTTCGGACCTACCCTGAATCCCTGGGGTGACAACAGAGTCCCCGGAGGATCCTCCGGCGGATCAGCAGCGGCAGTTGCCTGCGACCATGCCCTTATCTCCTTAGGTTCCGATACAGGCGGATCCATAAGGCAGCCTGCATCTTTCTGCGGCGTAACGGGACTTAAGCCTACCTACGGAACAGTATCCAGATATGGACTTGTGGCTTTCGCATCTTCCCTTGACCAGATAGGACCTATCGGCAGGGACGTTGTGGACGTGGCTTATATGTTCAACCTTATCTGCGGTCTGGACGAAAAGGACCAGACTTCCACAAAGACAGATCTTATCGATCTGGAGAAGGTTAAGAACTTTGACGTTAAAGGTCTTAAGATCGGTCTTCCCGAGCAGTATTTCGGAGAAGGTATCGACAAGGATGTAAGGGACAAGGTCATCGAGGCCGTTAAGCTCCTTGAGGAAAAAGGCGCCGAGGTGAAGACATTCCCCATGCCTATCATGGACTATGCCATCCCCACTTACTACATCATCGCCTGCGCTGAGGCCTGCTCCAATCTTTCAAGATATGACGGCATCAAGTATGGTTACTGCCCTGAAGGCGTAGATGATCTGATGGAGCTTTATATCAGATCGAGATCCGAGGGATTCGGAATGGAAGTCAAGAGAAGGATCATGCTCGGAAACTTCGTTCTTTCCTCCGGCTATTATGATGCATACTACAACAAGGCCCTCCGTGCCAAGGCACTTATCAAGGATGCCTTCGACAAGGCCTTTGAGAGATATGACGTGGTCATCGGACCCGTTGCACCCACTACTGCATTAAAGGCAGGCGAGAGCCTTTCAGATCCTCTTAAGATGTATCTGGGAGATATCTGTACAGTACTCATCAATATCGTAGGTCTTCCTGCCATATCCATTCCCTGCGGAACTGACAGCCAGGGACTTCCCGTGGGCATGCAGATCATAGGAAAGCACTATTCTGAAGAGCTTCTGTGTTCTGTAGCCGCCGCCTACCAGAAGGAGACGGATCATCACACAAGGAGGGCTTTCTGATATGGCTGAATTTGAGATGGTAATAGGACTTGAAGTCCACTGCGAGCTTTCTACAAAGTCCAAGATATTCTGCGGATGCTCCACCAAATTCGGAGGAGATCCCAACACCCACGTATGCGAGATCTGCTCCGGTATGCCCGGAACCCTTCCCACCCTCAATAAGAGCGTGGTGGAGTTTGCGGTAAAGGCGGGAACCGCCCTTAACTGCGAGATCACCAGAAACAACAAGTTCGACAGAAAGAACTACTTCTATCCCGATCTGCCCAAGGCATATCAGGTGTCACAGCTCTATTTCCCCATCTGCAGGAACGGCAAGGTGGAGATCAAGACAACCGAAGGCACCAAGTATATCGGAATCCACGAGATCCATATGGAGGAGGATGCAGGAAAGCTGGTCCACGACCCCTTCACCGAGAAGACCATGGTGGATTACAACAGATGCGGCGTTCCTCTTATCGAGATCGTTTCCGAGCCTGACTTCAGGAGCGCAGAGGAAGTAACCGCTTATCTTGAGAAGATCAGGGATACCCTTCAGTATCTGGGCGTATCCGACTGTAAGATGCAGGAAGGCTCCATGAGAGCAGACGTCAACCTTTCCGTAAGGCCTGTGGGCCAGAAGGAGTTCGGTACCAGGACCGAGATGAAGAATATCGCTTCCCTCAAGGCTATCGCAAGAGCCATCGAGTATGAGAGGGAGAGACAGATCGACGTTATCGAGGCCGGCGGAAAGATCACCCAGGAGACACGCCGCTGGGATGACGAGAAGGAGATGACCTATGCCATGAGGTCCAAGGAGAATGCCCAGGACTATAAGTATTTCCCTGAGCCCGACCTTATGCCCATCGTCATAAGCGAAGAATATCTTAAGGAAGTTAAGGATAATATGCCTGAGCTTGCCGATCAGAAGAAGGAGCGCTATATGACGGAGCTGGGACTCCCCGAGTATGATGCGGACATCATCACAGGATCCACCACTCTCGTTAAGATCTTCGAGAAGACGTCGGAGATCTGCGGAAATCCCAAGGATGCTTCCAACTGGATCCTTACGGATCTTCTCAAGATCTTTAATGACACCGGCAAGCCCATGGAGGAGATCGACTTCAGAACCGAGTCCGTAGGTGAGGTCATCAAGCTGGTAAATGACAACAAGATCAACAGAAAGACGGGTAAGCAGGTCCTGGCTAAGGTAGTTGAGGAGAATGTTATTCCCGAAGAATATGTTAAGGAGAACGGACTTGCCCAGGTTTCCGACCTTTCGGCTATCGAGCCTGTTATCAGGGAAGTTCTCGACAACAACCCCAAAGCTGTGGGCGAGTATCTGGCAGGAAACGAGAAGAACTTCCAGTTCCTGACCGGACAGTCCATGAGGAGCCTTAAGGGCAAGGCAGACCCCCAGGCGGTCAGAGCCACCCTTCAGAAGCTTCTCGATGAGATGAGGTAATAATCAAACTATATGGTCAAGACCGTTACCGATCTTCTGGTAGTACTTTTCTTCGTTCTCGTAAATGCATTTTTCTCGGGAACGGAAATGGCCGTCATCACCTTAAATGACGCCAAGATGAGAAAACAGGCTGAAGAAGGCGACAAGAACTCAAAGAAGGTCATAGGCTTCCTGGATAACCCGGGAACTTTCCTCGCGACTATACAGGTAGGCGTTACCCTGGCAGGATTCCTGTCATCGGCTTTCGCTGCCAGCAATTTTGCGGGAAGGGCCGCCGGCCTTTTCGATCCTGAGGGAACGAAGGCATGGCTGGAGCCTCTCTGCACTATCGTCATCACGATCATCCTTTCCTACTTTTCCCTTGTGCTGGGAGAACTGGTGCCCAAGAGGGTGGCCCAGAAGTATCCCGAAAAGTGGGCTTTCCTGGCAGCGGGACTTGTTAAGGGCTTCGGTTTTTTCACAAGGCCTTTCGTTAAGTTCCTGACCCTTTCCACCAACGGTATCTTAAGGCTCTTTAAGATCGATCCCGAAGATCACGACAAGAAGGTCACCGAGGAAGAGATCAGGATGATGGTGGACGTGGGATCCGAGAGCGGAAACATCGAAGAGGAAGAAAAAGAGATGATCGAGAACGTCTTCGAGTTTAACGACAAGGAAGTTTCCGAGATCATGACCCACAGGAAGAAGATCGTATCCCTTCCCATCGACGCCTCCTACGACGAAGTCATGCGGGTGGCCAAGGAAGAGAGATATACCAGGATACCTATATATAAAGATACTATAGATGATGTGGTGGGTATCCTTCATATAAAGGACCTTCTGGGCCAGAAGGAAGAGTCATTCTCCCTTTCCTCTCTTATGAGGGAGCCTCTTTTCGTACATGAGACAAGGAAGATCTCATCCCTTTTCGCCGAGATGAAGACCTGCGGAATGCAGCTGGCTGTCATCCTGGACGAGTACGGCGGCACCATGGGTATCTGTACCATCGAAGATATGCTGGAGGAACTGGTTGGCAATATCACCGACGAGTTCGACGATGAGGAGCAGGAACTTATAAAGCTCAGTAACGGCGACTATATCGTGGCCGGAGACATGACCCTTTCGGATCTGGAAGATGTTCTTGATATGGAACTGGATGATGAGGAGTATGACACCATCGCGGGACTTGTGATCCAGCTTCTGGACCGTGTTCCCGAAGAGAGGGAACATCCCGTCGTTACCTATAAGAACCTGAGCATCAAGGTCCTCCACGTCCAGGAGAGATGGATCTCCAGGGTCCTTATCCATGTGATGCCCGTAGAGACGGAAGAAGATCCCGAAGACAAGGACAAGAATGATGAGCAGGTTTGATGCTGTCTTTTATGATTTTGACGGCACACTGGCTGATTCGATCCCCATTATACTGAAGTGTTTCCATCTGGCTTATGAGAGCGTATTCGGTCACTGCGACAGGACCGATGATGACTTTATGTATTATATCGGAAGGCCTTTGGAGGATACCTTTGCCATGCACGGCGAAGAGATGATGAGGACCCTTACGGATGCTTATCTCGGATTTAACGAGAAGATGCTGAAGGAGGATGCCATAGATCTTTTCCCCGGGATAGAAGAAGACCTGGGATATATCAGGAGCCTGGGCATAAAGCAGGGGATAATGACTTCCAAGAGGAAGGTGTCCTGTATGACTACCGTGGATCTTAAGGGCATAGGTGATATCTTCGACGCTTTCGTATTCAAAGAAGATTCAGAGAGACATAAGCCTGACCCGCAGCCCCTGGAGGTTGCGGCCCGGAAGGCGGGAACGGTCCCTTCCCGTATCCTTTACGTGGGAGATGCGGTGCCGGATCTTCTGTGCGCAAGAAATGCCGGAGCGGGCTTTGCCCTGGTGGACTGGACGAAGATGCCTGTAGATAAGGGTTCTCTGGGAAAAAACGAATGGCTTATAAGTTCCCTGAAAGACATTCCTTGCATTATTAATGAGTGGGAATTATAATATAACGTGCTTTTTTGGGCACATATGTTAAAAGGCAGGTTTATTTTGTTATGGCAGGAAAGAAAAAGGTCAATGAGGGAATAAAGGCTTCCAAGAGAAGCAAGGCTATAATGACAGCCTTCATCGTACTTATTATCCTTATTATTATAGGATTCTTTGTATATATCTCCGGTGTCATCCAGAAGGTGGCCACAGGTATCAAGATCACCGAGACTTCACCCGAGGGCGTTACTACTACTATCGAGAAGATCTCAGTAGTAGAAGCTAACTACCATTACTATCAGGTACTCAATACTTTCTACGGATATGGAATGATCACAGATCAGGACCAGCTTGATGAGGTCTTCGATGAGGAGACAGGCAAGACATATTATATGCTTGTCATGGATCAGGCAGCCCAGGAGATCCTTAACAGCGTTATGGTAAACAAGGCAGCTGAGGAGAACGGTTATCTCCAGTATTCAGGTGCCGGGAGATATGCCGACCTTACTGTTGACTCCCTGAGAGATACGGCAACCATGTATGGTTATCCTACAGCTGAGCAGTACCTGCAGGCACTCTACGGAAGGGGAATGACAACATTCGAGTTCAGGGAGTGCGTTGAGCGCCAGACTCTCACACAGGAATATGAGAACTATGTAAGACAGTTCCTTTTCACGGCTTCCGAGGAAGACATCCAGGCAGCTTATGATGAGGATCCCATGGCTTACTTAAGAGTAGACTTTAACTATTACTACTTCGCAGGCACACCTGACGAAGAGGGTAACTACGATCTTACCGAGGCCCAGAACAAGGCCCAGGCAGTCATCAATGCCACTACTGATTCCGAGTCCTTCAAGGCAGCTGTTGTTTCCCAGATCAGTGAGGAAGATGCAGAGCTCTACGGCTTCAATGATGAGACATACGATCCCACACTGGCTACTTCCTACACATCCGCAAATACGGATATGATCGTTGACGGTCTTACAGACTTCGCCTTCGAGACAGCCGAGCCCGGTGATTCCACCATCCTCGATGCAGGAACAGGCGTATTCGTAGTCTACCTTGTTGACAGATATACAAACGACGAGGCTACAGTTACTTACAGAACACTTACACTCTACAATCCCGCAAATGAACTCAGCGATCCTACTGAGGCAGATCTTCTTAACGGAAGAGCAGAGATGGAAGCAGAGGCTAACCAGCTGGCAGCTCAGGCTACATCCGATTCCCTTGCTTTTGCAACACTTGTTAAGCAGAATTCCGACAACACGGGCGAGATCGTTTCCGGCGGTTACGTAGACGGTGTCGCAGCTTCCAACTATGAATCTTCCGACATGAATCCTCTTACAGATTCCCAGATCGCTCTCGGCGCATGGCTCTTCGATGAGTCCAGAGTTCACGGCGACACATTCGTCCAGGTTTCTGATGACGGAAGCAGAGTTACGGTATACTACTTCGAGAACAGCGTTCCCATGTGGATGTACACAGCAAGGAACCAGATCGTTACCACTATGGTAAATGCCTGGTCCCAGCAGATCATGGTCAACGATCCCAGCTACGCTGTAGCTTACGATTTCATGAGGATGATCTCAAAGTAATAAATGGTTATATCTAATGACAAGAACAGAAATTCCCTTCTTTTCTGAAGGGAATTTTTTTGTTGACAACCCTTGACGACCTGCGTATAATCTTTTAATGCGTCGTATTGTGCATGGGTGTCTTTGCCCGTCGCACTTGACGAAAACGGAGTTTTGTGATATATCGCACGTCCGTTTTAGGTAAAAGGTCGCTCAGAACGGGAGTTCTGAAGCATGTTCAAGAGGTGATTTGATAATGGTGCATTCCGTCAAACAGGGCAAGACAGAGCGTATGTCCTATTCTCGTATCAACGAGGTAATCGAAGTACCTAATCTCATCGAAATCCAGAAGAATTCATATAACTGGTTCCTTGATGAGGGTATTCAGCAGATTTTCCAGGATATTTCTCCGGTTACAGACTCACAGAATATCTGGGAAGTATATTTTTTGGATAAGGAGTTCGATCCTACCAAACCGATCTGCAGTCTTGATGAATGCCGTGAGAAGGACAGCAACTATGCCGCTCCTCTCAAGATCAAGCTCCGTCTCAGAAACACAGAGACAGGCGAGAGCAAAGATCAGGAAGCTTATGTCGGAGATTTCCCCATAATGACAGAATACGGTACCTTCGTGATCAACGGTGCCGAAAGAGTAATAATCAGCCAGATAGTCCGTTCTCCCGGAGCTTACTTCGGAACGGAAAAGGGCAAGAGAGATGAGCTGGAGTACACATCACAGATCATCCCCAACCGCGGAGCATGGCTCGAGCTCGAAGAAGACGAGAACAGAGTTATCAGCGTCCGTGTAGACCGTGCAAGAAAGTTCCCCCTGACGATCCTTCTCAGGGCTCTCGGTCTTGCTACTAATGAAGAGATCCTTGAAGTATTCGGTGATGAGGAAGGCCTCCGCATCACAATGGAAAAGGACAGCTGCCGCACAAGAGAAGATGCTCTTGTAAGCTTCTATGCTAAGGTACGTCCCGGCGATCCTGCTTCTGCAGACGCTGCCGCAAACCACCTTTCCGGTCTCTTCTTCGATCCCAAGAGATATGACCTTGCAAGAGTAGGTATCTATAAGATCAACAAGAAGCTTGGTCTTTCCGCCCGTATCGCCGGCCACAAGGCTGCCGAGGACGTCGTTACGGAAGACGGTGAGCTCCTTGCCAAGAAGGGCACTGTGTTTACGGCCGATCTCGCAAAGGAGATCGAAGATGCCGGCATCAGCACATGCCTTATCTTCCCCATTAAGAAGATCGGTGATACAGTCACCATCTCTGACGTTCCCCACAAGGTAGTAGGTAACGGAAGAGTTGACTGCGACAAGTTCATCAGGGCAAGTTTCGCAGCCAAGGATCTTAAGAATTTTGACATCAGTAACACGACTATCAACGAGCGCGTAAGAGTATCAGTTCTCCGCGAGATCATTGAGGAAGTCCGTGCAAACTTTAAGAAGTCCGAGTATGCATCCGAGCTTATGTACCAGCTTGATGCAAGGAAGGCAGACCTTATGCCCAAGAACCTGGTTGTAGATGATATCTACGCTATGGTCTCCTACTTCATCGGTCTCCGTCACGGCGTCGGTTCTATCGACAATATCGACCATCTCGGTAACAGAAGGATCCGTTCCGTAGGTGAGCTTCTTCAGAATTCCGTAAGAACAGGTATGGCCCGTGTCGAGAAGAATATCAGGGAGAGGATCGCCAGCATCGACGATAAGGAGTCTGACAAGATCACTGCCGCTTCCCTGGTCAACACAAGACCTTTGAGCGCAGCTTTCCGTGAGTTCTTCGGTTCTTCACAGCTTTCACAGTTCGGTGACCAGCAGAACCCCCTGGCCGAGCTTACACATAAGAGAAGACTTTCAGCTCTTGGTCCCGGTGGTCTTTCAAGAGACCGTGCTTCCTTCGAGGTCCGTGATATCCACTCCTCACACTACGGAAGAATGTGTCCTATCGAGACCCCCGAAGGTCCCAACATCGGACTTATCACTTCCCTTGCTACATATGCAAGAGTAAACAAGTACGGATTCATCGAGACTCCCTACCGTCTCTACGACAAGAAGAAGGGCATCGTATCCGATGAGATCAGATACATGACAGCTGACGAAGAGGATCTTTACAACATCGCACAGGCTAACGAGCCCCTTGATGAGAAGAACAAGTTCATCAGTAAGAAGATCATCTGCCGTCACCTGGACCAGTTCCTTCAACTTGATCCTTCAGAGGTCGACTACATGGACGTTTCGCCCAAGCAGCTGGTCTCTGTATCCACGAGCCTTATTCCGTTCCTCGGAAACGACGATGCTAACCGTGCCCTCATGGGTTCCAACATGCAGCGTCAGGCAGTACCCCTTATCAAGCCTGAAGCACCTATCATCGGAACAGGTATGGAGTACCGTGCAGCTAAGGACTCCGGCGTATGTAAGGTCGCATCCGAAGGCGGTGTAGTATCCTTCGTATCCGCTGACAGGATCGAGATCACAAGAGCAGACGGTGTCAAGGACACATACAAGCTCTCCAAGTACCAGAGATCCAACCAGAGCACATGTATCAACCAGCGCCCCATCGTTGCTATCGGCGAGGAGGTCAAGGCCGGTGATATCATCGCTGACGGTCCCGCTACCGATAACGGTGAGCTTGCTCTCGGTAAGAACGTACTTATCGGATTCACCACATGGGAAGGTTATAACTACGAGGACGCCGTTCTTGTTAACGAGCGTATCGTAAGAGATGACGTTTATACATCCATCCACATCGAGGAGTATGAGTGCGAAGCACGTGATACTAAGCTCGGTGCAGAGGAGATCACAAGAGAAGTTCCCAACGTATCCGAGGATGCTATCGCTAATCTCGACGAGAACGGTATCATCAGGATCGGTGCCGAGGTAAGATCCGGAGACATCCTTGTAGGTAAGGTATCACCTAAGGGTGAGACAGATCCTACGGCAGAGGAGAGACTCTACCGCGCTATCTTCGGTGACCGCGCCCGTGAAGTAAGGGATACTTCCCTCCACGTACCCCACGGTGAGTACGGTGTCGTTGTTGACGTGGATATCTTCACCAAGGAGACAAATCCTAACCTTAAGAATTCCGTAAACCAGATGGTAAGGGTTTACGTAGCACAGAAGAGAAAGCTTTCAGTCGGTGATAAGATGGCCGGCCGTCACGGTAACAAGGGTGTCGTTTCAAGGATCCTTCCTGAAGAGGACATGCCTTTCCTTCCCGACGGTACCACACTTGACATCGTGCTCAATCCTCTCGGCGTTCCTTCCCGAATGAACATCGGACAGCTCCTTGAGGTCCACCTCGGAAGAGCTGCAAGGGCACTCAACTGGAAGATCGCTACTCCCGTTTTCGACGGCGCTAACGAGGCTGATATCGCAGAGGCATTCCAGCTTGCAGGTATCGACAGCGACGGTAAGACGATCCTTTACGACGGACGTACCGGTGAGCCTTTCGAAAACAGGGTAACAGTCGGCGTAATGTACTACCTGAAGCTCCACCACCTTGTTGACGACAAGATGCACGCTAGATCTATCGGACCTTACTCCATCGTTACACAGCAGCCTCTCGGAGGTAAGGCACAGTTCGGTGGACAGAGATTCGGAGAGATGGAGGTCTGGGCCCTGGAGGCATACGGTGCGGCTCATACCCTTCAGGAGATCCTTACAGTCAAGTCGGATGATATCGAAGGACGTTCCAAGACATATGATGCCATCATCAGAGGAAAGAACGTACCTGCTTCCGGTATCCCCGAGTCCTTCAACGTTCTTACCAGCGAGCTCAAGGCTCTTGCCCTTGATGTTACGCTCTACACGGACGACAACAAGGAATACAGGGCATCTGATGATTCTGACGACGATAACCTGGTTGAAATGGATGACATAAAGAGACGTGAGTTCGACGAAGAACAGCCTTCGCAGCAGGATATTCTTGATGCAGGTTTCGTCGAGGCGAATGAAGACGGAACGATCATGGAAGACGACGGCTTCGATGATGATTTCGGTGATGAAGAGGACGATGTCTGATACTGACCCGGTAACCGTTTAATTCTTATTCATGTCTTAAGGAAGGAGACTTCAAACAATATGTATGATTCAAATCATTTAACATCTATCGGCATCAAGCTTGCTTCACCCGACGTCATCAAGGGATGGTCAAGAGGTGAGGTCAAGAAGCCCGAGACTATAAATTACCGTACACAGAAGCCCGAGACAGACGGTCTCTTCTGTGAGAAGATCTTCGGACCCATCAAGTCCTGGGAGTGTCACTGCGGTAAGTATAAGAAGATCCGTTACAAGGGTATGGTCTGTGACCGCTGCGGCGTTGAGGTAACAAAGAATACCGTACGTCGTGAGAGGATGGGACATATCGAGCTTGCAGCTCCCGTATCCCACATCTGGTATTTCAGGGGCATCCCCAGCAGGATGAGCGCCCTTCTGGACATACCTCCCAAGACCCTTGAGAGAGTCCTCTATTTCGCATCTTATATCGTTATCAATCCCGGCGAGACAGATCTCGTTAAGGGTGAGACTATCGATGAAGCAAGATACAGAGAGTATGTTGCAAGATACGGCAAGAGCGGATTCGACGCTAGAATGGGTGCAGAGGCTGTTAAGAAGCTTCTCCAGGACGTTGATATCGACGCACTTGCAGAAGAGCTCAATGTAGCAAGAGCTGAGGCTTCCGGCCAGAAGAAGGCTCGTATCATCAAGAGACTCGAGGTTGTTGAGGCATTCAAGAACTCCGGCAATAAGCCTGAGTGGATGATCCTTGATGTACTTCCCGTTCTTCCTCCCGAGCTCCGTCCCATGGTTCCCTTGGACGGTGGCCGTTATGCTACATCCGATCTTAACGATCTTTACAGAAGAGTTATCAACAGAAATAACCGT
>JAGAFH010000201.1 GCA_017612755.1 Clostridiales bacterium | reverse complement strand
GAGATCCTTCCGTCGGGCGCAATATAAGACGAGAGATCGTCACCATATCCTATGTTGTAGTAGTCCATGCTCTCTTCAGAGATAAGGCAGAGATCTGATCTTTCTATGAGTCCCGTGACCTTACGGTTCAGATCATCATTGATATCCAGCATAAGGACTCCTTTATCGATGATCAAAAGAACTCCGATCCTGCCGGGGAAGGCAATAAGGGCATCGATCATGTGTTCGAGAAAGAGCCTTCCGTTCTCATTGTCCGAAGAATAGAAATCATGTTTTATCAGAATATTGATAACATCGGTATTATCTGTAATTTCAACTTCAGGATACAGTTCTATCTCGGTTACTTCATTGTTTTTTTGATTGGGCCTCATCAAAATCACTCCTGTCTGAAGATAAAAATCTCATAGATCTCTGGATGGCATTCTTACTGTTGCCCCAGGGCTTATCTGCATTTCTGTAATCGAACTTTAAGGTGAACCACTCCACATCCGCTATCAGTTCCGAAAAAGAGCTTTCAGTATTGGCTGAGAGAAGAGTTACGAAATCTGCTGCATCATTCTGGCTCAACTTGTCTGCTGCCGCTCTCAGAAGAAGGGCTGTATGGGGAAGGCAGTGGCATTTGTTGTCGGAGAACTTTTTTCTGAAGCTCTCATCCTTGGAAAACAGATACATGATAACATCCAGATATCTGTCAGTTGTCTTTTCCATATTTTCACATATCGGGCAGGAACTGACCCTGGCATCGATCTTATCAGCGATCTTGTTAAATGTGCTCTTATACTCTGTTGACCTGCCTTTGATAAGGCCTGCCTTGGCAGGAGCTGCTGTCCTCAGCTCTTTCATTATATCCTCGTTCACATCCTTAAGATGGGTGTGGAGCATAAGACCGAGACCGAGCCTTGCGGTCTCCTTTTTGTTGAGCTTTCCCATATGATCGGGACAGAAACCGGTCTTATTGGTTATCACCCTGGTATCAGGCTCCATAAGGGATGGACCCAGGTAGTATTCCAGATAGTCGTTTTCGATCTTGGATCTTAAACGGCACAAGGGGCAGCCGCCTTCCTGTTCGTAGGCTTCGTTTACCGGGATAGTATAGATCTTTTCTTTCATGCGCCCTCCTTGCGGTGAAGGACCCTGACGGCCCTTACGTTTACTGACACTGTTGTTATGGATGCGAATTCCTCTATGGCGCTGCCGACTTTCTGCTGGGCTTCAAGAAGGATCTTCTGTGCATCAAATCCGTATAAAAGAGCGATCTCCAGGGAGAAAACAACTCCGATCGTACGCTTTTCAGTCTTAAATCCGGAGACTTCACCGAATCCGTCTATGTCCTTAAGTACTATCTTTATCAGATCCAGGAGAGCCTCGTCGGAAATGGAATAGGAGCCAAGGGAAGAGAAGGTTGGCCTTACCATTGTCCTCTCGGAATCTCCGGGAGGCATATCGGAATATCTGTCGATATCAAGTCTTTGTCTCAGTCTGTTCCAGGGGTCTGAGAAATAACCTGAAAACTCATGTTTGATCTCCATGCTGGGAACGGGAATGGTGTGCATTCCCTCGTGCATCCTGGTGCTCCTGGCGTTACGGCGTTCTTCTTCCGTAGATACATCTTCGATGCGTATGAGCATAGAGGGGGGATTGAGCCACAGATTTGTGGTTATCTTGGAAAGCATGGAATCACTGGTCCCCAGTATCATAAGAGCTGCGGGCATATTCTCCACAAGAGCCCTTCTCATTACTGATGATCTTGTGGGATCCACAAATATGGCCTGTCGTACGGATTCCATCTTTGTAGGGGCCTTCTTGGCTGATGTACCGGCCACTATGCGGCTTCCATTGATAAGAAGCCCGTCATCGATGATATATGAGATATCATTATTTCTGGCAACAGAAATGGCACGGGTACTCTTACCGGTACCTGACTGTCCGATAAATGCTACTACTGCGATCTTTGAAAGAGCTTCCCTGGTGAGGGATTCGGAACTGAGGATATAGTCTACCGACATTTCTCCGGCAGCGCGGTGGGTCCTGGATTCAGGGTTCAGCTCTATCTTCCTGAGAGTATTTTTAAGCTCAGGTATAAGTGCGGCTCTTCTGGGAGGAGAGACGGGACTTTTCTGTTCTTCCATAGTCCTTTCGGGGATCGTCCTGTCGTCTTTCAAAGACACGTTATTCCTCCGGGATCAGTTGTCCCAATTGTGATAGACCTCTTGGATATCCTCGTTTTCTTCCATCATATCGAGCATCTTCTCGAGAGAGGAGATGATATCGGGATCTGTAACCTCTGCATTTGTAATGGCGACAGGTCCGAGGCTGGAGTCGAGGAATGAATAACCTTTGCCCTCAAGAGCATCCTTGACTGTGTAGTAATCGTCGGGATCGGTATCTACTTCGTAGTACTCATCCTCGGATACGAAATCGGCAGCTCCGGAGTCCAGGGCATCCATCATGACCTGGTCCTCATCTTCAAAATCTTCCTTGGAGATAAGGATCACGCCCTTTTCTTCGAAAAGAAATGCAACACTGCCGTCAACGCCTAATGATCCGCCGTACTTTGAGAAGATATGACGTACGTCAGCTGCTGTTCTGTTTCTGTTATTTGTCAGGGTCCTGACCATGATCGCAACTCCGCCGGGACCGTAGCCCTCATACTGGATCTCCTCATAGTCATCGCCTTCGCCGGCTCCTGCTGCCTTCTGGATAGCTCTCTTGATATTATCGTTTGGCATGTTGGCTGCTTTCGCCTTTGAGATCACATCCTTAAGTCTTGAGTTTCCGTCAGGATCGGGACCGCCTGCCTTTACTGCAACTGCGATCTCCTTAGCGATCTTTGTGAATATGGCTCCTTTAGCCGCATCAGATGCTTCCTTTTTCCTTTTGATGTTATTCCATTTTGAATGACCTGACATAAAAACCTCCAAAATAATTATCTAAAAATAAGATACCTTATTATTATCAGAATGACAACGAACAGAAAAGATGCGATGCCTGAGTATCTGTCTGCTTTTCTGCCCTTAAATACAGCTCTGAAAAGACCATAGACAACGGCATAACATGCGATGGTGATCCAGGTGCGGGTAAGTCCCGTAAAGAGCGAGAAGGTCAGAAGGGGCACGAAGGACAGATCGAGATATAGATCGTTCTTTGTGTATTTTTTCCCAAAGACCAGGGACAGAAGGAAACATACGATAACTGTTCCCCCGACATAGAGGAGGAGGAACAGCAGTTCCTTGAGAAACCCTGTTACAGCACCGTTTCTCATAAAACACCACACGAACTTTGACAGGACTGCGGGAACAAGGGTAAAGCCGGTTACCCTGAAAAAACTGGTCTGGGTGTCGTAGTGTATCATCATTGCAGCGATAGCGGCTGCGCAGGCGATAACAAACAGTACATAATCCAGAAAGAACATAAGAAGGACTGTATTCGAATAATCCGTAAGGAACCAGGAGCATTCCAGATGCGTCAGGGCAGAAAGGAGGAAAACTGCTCCGGTGAAGGATTCTATCTTTGCATATCTTGATGCGATGGGGGCTTTACAGTAACGGCATTTACCCCGGAGGAAGAGCCAGCTGAAAAGAGGGACCAGATCCTTGGCCGCCAGTTCATGACCACATGTCATACACATGGATCTTCCGGTAGAGAACTTTCTGCCTGCGGGAGTCCTGTAGATAACGACATTAAGGAAACTGCCTATTACGATGCCCAGAAGGGTAAACGTTACGGCAAAGTAAATGTCAATGAAAAGAAAAATATCCATACACCATCCTCCGTTATAATAAGTAATATATCACACTAAATAAAAAAAAGATAAATGATTGTGTAAACTGTACAACGACAAGCAGGGTAAAAGTGCTCAAAAGCCAATAAATATTAAAAAAAACTTGTTTTTTGATATGCCATGTTGTATAGTTTTATACGTATATTTGGGGAAAAATGTGCATTTTTGTAGAAATTGCATATTTTCCTTTGTAAACGGAGGCTACGATGAAGAGATTAGGTGATATTCTCATTGAAAGCGGCTTTTTAACAGCTGCTGAATTGGCCGAAGCTTTAAGTGTTCAGAAGGAAAGTGGTAAGAGATTGGGTGAGGTCATCACGGACATGGGTCTGATGACTGAATTTGATATTCTCCGTGCCGTTTCCAGTCAGTACAACTATCCGATCATCGATCTGACCAGTATTGAGGTCGATCCGAAGGCAATGGCATTGCTTTCAGAAGATTTCTGTACGAAGAACGTAGTAGTTCCCATCGGTTTTGACGATGATAAGCTTGTTGTAGCTATCGACGATCCGCTTAACATCCTTATCCAGGATGAGCTTCAGTTCCAGACAGGTTATGACATCGTTCTTATGCTTGCTACAAGAACAGGCATTATGGACACTATCAAGGTCAACTACGGAAGATCAAGCGCTTCCGAGGCCGCACAGGAACTCGACTCAGAGTTGAGTGAAGACGAATTTGACGGCATCAGTGCCGAGATCACAGAGGCAGTTAATGCTGCTCCTGTTGTTAAACTCGTTAACTCAATGATCGATTATGCTATCAGAGCCGGATCTTCCGATATTCACATTGAGCCCATGGAGGACAGGGTACGAGTCAGGATCCGTATCGACGGTGTTATGCAGGAGATCATGAGTAACCCCGTATCCGCCAGAGATGCCATCACCATGAGGATCAAGATCCTCAGCGGTATGAACATCGCTGAGAAGAGGATCCCTCAGGACGGCCGTATCCAGACAGAGATCAACGGAACTCCTGTCGACATGCGTGTATCCGTACTTCCTACTATCTGGGGTGAGAAGACCGTTATCCGTATCCTCGCCAAGAACGACGGTAACTTGAACCGTAAGTATCTTGGTATCAGCGATCACAATAACGCACTCATTAATAAGATCATCCAGGGTCCTCAAGGAATCTGTCTTATATCTGGTCCTACCGGTTCCGG
>JAGAFH010000200.1 GCA_017612755.1 Clostridiales bacterium | reverse complement strand
GTGGCCTCTGTAGTGGAGAAGGTCCTGGACGAAAATAATATGAGATCTGACGGGAAGGAAGTGACCCGTTCCTTCTTTACCAGCGACGATGCTGACAGATTTGAGAGCGTGGCTTCACCATTCCTTGGAAGAGGCCTTCCCAAGGGCACAAAGAAGTTTACGGTAGATAAGTACGATATCTCGGAGTATCTCAAATGAGAAGAGATATAGAGATCATAACTGAAGCCTATGATCAGCCCCACAGGACCGGAGCTGTCATCAATGATACGGGTTCAAATCTGGTAATAAGGTGGAAGCAGCTTCATGAGGGGGATAGTAAAGAGACCCTTTATGAGATCGATATGGATAAGAAGACAGGTGTGGCTGCCATCAAAAGATCCGGGGAGATCAGAAGCGAAATGACCTTTGATACGGTCAAAAGGACAAAGGGCTTTTTCCATACAGCCTACGGTGTCATAGAGATGGATATCGAGACGGAATATATCAACATGCCCTCAGTCTTAAGCGAAAAGTTTGAGATAAGTTACCGTCTCTTAAACGGTGAGGATATACAGAAGAACGTCTTTACTGTGAAATTTCTGTAATAACATATTCGCTATAATTGCCGCCTGGAAAGTCTCGTGTTATAATAAAGATGTTATAACACGAGACCGGGGTATTGTGCAATGAAAGACGGACACGACGGAACAGATTATCAGCTGGAAGTTGAAGGGCTGATACATAGTCTGATAGAGATAAGGAGATCTAAAGACCTTACCCAGTCAGAGTTGGCTTATATCTCGGATTTTAAACAGCCTGTCTTAGGCAGACTGGAGAGCATGAAGAGCATTCCGAAGATCGATACTTTTCTCAGACTTCTCTATCCCATGGGATACACCCTTAAGATCACACCGATACACGAAAGGCAGGAAACGAAAAAGAGTGAGCTTCAGTCGAGAGCTGCGGATATGATAGAAAAGCTGTCTGATGAGAAGATAGTCGATCTTATCGCTTATATAAATGATCATCTTTCGGAAAAGACTGAGTCTCAGAAAGCTTATGAAGGACTGAGCAGGTATTTCGGAGTGATCCATGATGAGACAGATGACAGCAGGGCGTTGGAAGAGTCGTTAAGAGAAAAGTATGAAAGTATTGGTTGATACAAATATACTTATCGATGCATTCACCAACAGGCAGCCATTTGCGGAAGATGCCGCGAAACTTATGCGGATCATCTCAGACGGAAAAGCGGAGGGTTATATTTCTGTTCATTCACTGACAGATCTTTATTATATCCTGAGGAAACAGCTGTCTGATAAGAAGAGAAGGGAGATCATTTCCCTTCTCCTTCAGATCTTTAAGATAGCTGAAGCCGATAATGATATAATGGGTAAGGCCGTCAGTTGCGAAGTGACAACTGATCTTGAGGATTGTATTCAATATGTATGTGCCGAAAGCATCTTTGCAGATTACATTATCTCGAGAGATAAGGCCGGTTTTTCTTCGGGAAATATCAGGTGTCTTGATGCAGGGGAATTTGCCGTTTTATTCCGGGGCGGATAAAATACATCAGATATTGAAATTTCCTATTGCAAAAACAATGCTCCTAATGTAAAATCTTTAAGCGTTATGCGAAAAACAGTCTAAATCCCTACAGTAAATGGAGGTGGAAATATATGGCACATCCTAAGAGAAAGTGGTCAAAAGCAAGAACTTCCCGTCACAGAAGCTTATGGAAGCTTGCGACACCCGGCTTTGTTGAGTGCCCGCAGTGTCATTCCAAGATGCTTCGCCGCAAGGTTTGCAAGAACTGCGGTTACTTAGATGGCAAGCAGGTATTGACGATCGGCGAGGAAGTCTGATCGGAAAAGACTTAAAAGAGAGACAACAAGGCGGTGTTAGATAAAAGACACCGCCTTTCTTTTGTGTCCTGAAGAAAGAATGAAACGGAGATAAGAGATGAGCAAACCTGTAGTTGCCATAGTGGGACGCCCCAACGTGGGTAAGTCTTCCCTCTTTAACACCCTTTACGGTGAGAGGATATCCATCGTACATGACACTCCCGGCGTCACCAGGGACAGGATCTACGCATCCGCCAGGTGGAGGGAGCGGGAGTTCACCATGATCGATACGGGCGGTATCGAACCGGACAGCTCGGATGTTATCTTACAGGGAATGAGGCTCCAGGCAGAGATCGCCATGGAGACGGCTGACGTTATCCTTTTTATGTGCGACCTTAAGTCGGGACTTACTGCTGCGGACGAGGAGATCGCAGTCATGCTCAGAAAATCCCAAAAGCCGGTGGTAGTCTGCGTAAATAAGGTGGACTATGTGGGAGAACCTCCTGCCGAGATGTACGAATTCTATAATCTGGGACTGGGGGAAGTCATCCCTATCTCCGCCGCTCACAGGCTGGGTATAGGAGAACTCCTGGATGCCCTTTTCGAGCATTTCCCGCCTGAAGACGAAAATGAAGGAGATGACGGCCGCATCAGGGTGGCTCTTATCGGAAGACCCAATGCAGGCAAGAGCTCCCTTACCAATAAGATGACGGGAGACAACAGGGCCATCGTATCCGACATTGCCGGCACCACGAGGGATGCTATCGATTCCGAGGTGGAGAATAAGTACGGCAGGTTCGTTATCGTGGACACTGCCGGAATGAGAAAGAAGAGCAGGATAGAGGACGTTATCGAGAAGTATTCCATGGTAAGGGCCCTTTCTGCCATAGACCACGCCCAGGTGTGCGTCATACTTATAGATGCCACCGTAGGCATAACGGAACAGGATACCAGGGTGGCAGGACTTGCCCACGACAGCGGAAAGGCCTGCATCTTCGCCATCAATAAGTGGGATCTGGTAGACAAGACTACGGGCACCCTGGAGACTATGGAGAAGGCGGTAAAGGACAGGTTTGCCTTTATGGATTATGCCCCTGTACTGTTTATATCAGCAAAAACAGGCCAGAGGGTCGATAAGCTCTGGGAGACTATCGTCAAGGTCCACGAGCAGGCCGGAAGAAGGCTTACCACAGGCGTGTTCAACGACATGCTCTCGGAGGCTGTTGCCATGGTGCCTACGCCCCAGGATAAGGGCCGGCACTTAAAGATCTACTACGGCACCCAGGTGGCCACGAACCCGCCTACATTTGCCCTTTTTGTAAACGACAAGGAACTGTCCCATTTCTCCTACGAGAGATATCTGGAAAACCAGATCAGGAAGAACTTCGGTTTCGAAGGTACCCCCATAAGGTTCTTTCTGCGTAATAAGAAGGGTAACGACCAGTAATATTTTGTGAAATGTGACGAGTCAACAATAAGGCATTAAAGTAGCAAAATATATAAGGCAGAAAAGAAATGAGTATTAAGAGATTTTAAGGAGTATCATTGATGGCTAAGATCGAAAACATGCGCAATATCGCAATTATAGCCCACGTAGACCACGGCAAGACGACTATCGTCGATTCCATGCTCAAGCAGGCAGGAATATACCGTGAGAATGAGCAGATCGTAGAGCAGGTAATGGACAGCAACGATCTGGAAAGAGAAAGAGGTATTACGATCCTGGCCAAGAATACGGCTATCCAGTATAAGGACATAAGGATCAATGTTGTAGATACTCCCGGCCACGCAGACTTCGGCGGAGAGGTAGAGCGCGTTCTCAAGATGGTAGATGCGGTCCTTCTCGTAGTAGATGCCTTCGACGGCCCTATGCCCCAGACGAGATTCGTTCTGAGAAAAGCCCTTGAGATGGGCCTTAAGCCTATCGTCTGCATCAATAAGATCGACCGTCCCGATGCAAGACCTAACCAGGTGGTGGACATGGTCCTGGATCTTTTCATCGAGCTGGGCGCTGATGATGACCAGCTTGAATTCCCTATCGTATATACATCAGGCAAGATGGGCGTGGCTACCCTGGACCTTAAGGATTATATTTCAGGAGCAGCTCTTGATTTTGCTCCCCTCCTTGACATCGTGGTTGATAATACGCCCTGTCCCGAAGGTGATCCTGATGCTCCCCTTCAGCTCCTTGTTTCAAATATCGACTCCGATCCCTATATCGGCAGGATCGCCATCGGAAGGATCGAGAGAGGTACTATCAGCCAGAACCAGAATGTGGCAGTTGTCACATACGGTGAAGACGGAAAGAGAAATGCAAGGATCGTTAAGCTCTTAAGATTCTCAGGCCTTTCCAGACAGGAGGTCCAGAGCGCATCCATCGGCGAGATCGTGTGTGTTGCAGGTATCCCCGATATCAACATCGGTGACACCATCTGCGATGCTTCGGAACCCGAGGCTATCCCCTTCGTAAATATCGACGAGCCTACCATCGCCATGACTTTCTCCGTCAATGACAGCCCCTTTGCAGGCCAGGACGGAAAGTTCGTTACATCAAGACATCTCCGCGACAGGCTCTTTAAGGAAGTTGAGACAAACGTTTCCATGAGGGTCGAGGAGACGGATACTACCGAGGCCTTCGTAGTCAAGGGAAGAGGAGAGCTTCATCTCTCCATCCTGATCGAGACCATGAGACGTGAAGGATATGAGTTCCAGGTAAGTAAGCCCAAGGTCATCCTCAAGGAGGTAGACGGCGTTCTCTGTGAGCCCGTTGAGGACCTTGTCATCGACGTTCCCGATGATTTTGTAGGCCCCGTTATGGAAAAGCTCGGAAGGCGAAAAGCAGAGCTTCTGAACATGCTCCCTCCGGAGAAAGGATATACAAGACTTGAGTTCAGGATCCCCTCCAGAGGTATCATCGGATACAGGACCGAGTTTTTGACCGACACTAAGGGCAATGGTATAATGAACAGCGTGATCAGTGGCTTTGAGCCCTTTGCCGGCGAGATCGAGACCAGGTCCCACGGAGTGCTCGTAGCATTCGAGAGCGGCGAAGCCATGACATATGGTCTGTTCAATGCACAGGACAGAGGAGCGCTTCTCATAGGTGCCGGAACTCCGGTCTACGAGGGTATGATCGTAGGTATCAACCCCAAGCCCGAGGACATTACAGTAAATATCTGCAAGAAGAAGCATGTTACCAATATGCGTGCCGCAGGATCTGATGATGCCATGCGTCTCACGCCTCCTTTGAATTACAGCCTTGAGCAGTGCCTTGAGTTTGTGGAAGATGATGAGCTCTGTGAGGTTACTCCCAAGAACATCAGGCTCCGCAAGAGGATACTTAATACTGATTTGAGGATGAAGGACAGAGCGAAGAATAAGAACGCCTGATCCCTTCATCAGAGGAGATATAAGGCGTTATGCTTTCAAAGAAGATACGGATCGCATTTAGGATACTTCTGGTGCTTCTGCTCCTGTTCTTCTTTCTTGTCACGGGAGTCTATTTCGGATATAACTACGTCCTTTCCCAGGAGAAGAGATTAGATGCCCTCCAGGCCGCCATCGATGACGGTTCCTTTAAGGTCGACAAGAATACGGAAGGCGCTGTACCCCTTGTTATCGAGCAGGGCGATATGACATCGGATATTGCCGATAAGCTCTATGCCGACGGTCTTATAGACAACACCCTGGTCTTTTCGCTGATGAGTAAGATAAACGGATTTGACGGTGCCTATCTTGCAGGTACCCACTACCTTATTCCGGGACTTAATTACGACGAGATCATGTTCCTGCTTACACAGAAGCCCGAATCCGTGGTCATCACGTTCCCTGAGGGTATTACCTATGAAGAGATAAAGGTGAAGCTTCATGAGGCGGGACTCAACTTCTCCGATGAGGAGTTTGACCAGTGCATGGATTCTCCCAATCTTTTCGTCGACTACAGGTTCGTGGCAGAACTGGACCTTACCGAAGACAGGGACCACGTTCTTTCCGGATATCTCTTCCCGGATACATACGAGTTCGACGTTAATGCGACTCCCAGGCAGATCATCAATATCTTCCTTAATAACACCAACAACAAGCTCTATGACGAGTATTATGACAGGGCTGAAGCTATCGGCATGACATTGGATGAGGCAATCACCTTTGCATCCCTGATCCAGACCGAGACCAGCCGTGTTACCGATATGATGTATATCTCGGCCGTGTTCCACAACAGGCTCGCTTCCGATGATGAGTCTTTGCATTATATGTGCTCTGACGCGTCCATAAACTACTTAAGACAGATGCAGGGCCTTGACCCCCATCTGGTGCTTACGGTGGACGATCTGGCTATCGACAGCCCTTATAACACGTATACCCACGAAGGACTTCCTCCGGGACCTATCTGTATGCCGGGCCTTGATGCCATCCAGGCTGCCCTTTATCCGGAGCCTAACTGTAACTTCTACTACTTCTGCGCCACAGGTGACGGCGGAACTGCTTATGCCGTTACATACGAGGAGCATGAGGCTAATGTGGAGATGTACCAGGATATCTGGGAGCAGCAGGATAATGCGATCTATAATACCCCTACGCCCCTTCCTGAGGGCGAGTACCCTGAAGACAACTACTATGAGGACCAGTGACCATGAAAAGGCCGGAAGTTTTAAGTCCTGCAGGAGATCTGGAAAAGCTTAAGACCGCAGTGACCTACGGTGCTGACGCCGTCTATATGTCCGGCAAGAAGTTCGGGCTCCGTACCTTTTCGGGAAATTTCGATCACGATGACATGAAAGAGGGCATAGCCTATGCCCATTCAAATAACGTAAAGTGCTACGTTACCATGAATATCCTGGCCCTTGAAGATGACCTTGCCCTGGTGAACGATGAGATAGATTTTGTGGCACATGAGGCTAAGGCTGATGCCGTTCTTGTGTCAGACCCGGGTATATTTACCAGGGTCAGGGACGTGGCTCCTGATCTGGAGATCCATATATCCACCCAGGCCAGCGTCACCAATTCGGAAGCATGTAATTTCTGGTACAGACAGGGAGCGAAAAGGATCGTTCCCGCCAGAGAGGTTTCTATCGCCCAGATAAGGGAGATCAGAAAGCATATCCCGGAAGATCTTGAGCTGGAGTGTTTTATCCACGGCGCCATGTGCATGTCATACTCGGGAAGATGCCTTCTTTCCAATTACTTTACAGGCAGAAGGTCCAACGGCGGCGCCTGCGCCCAGCCCTGCAGATGGGGATATACCATTGCAGAGGAAAAGAGACCTGATGAACCCCTTCCCATCGAGCAGGACGAGCACGGCACCTATATCCTGAGCAGTAAGGATATCTGCATGATAGATCACGTCCCTGACATGATAGAAGCAGGCATAGACAGCTTCAAGATAGAGGGAAGGATAAAGGGGGCATATTATGCCGCCTGCGCCACAAAGGTCTACAGAGAGGCCGTGGATCTTTATATGAAAGATCCGGAAGGATATAAGACCGATCCCCGGTGGACGGATCTTCTTGAAAAAGTAGTCCACAGGGATTACGGCACGGGATTTTTCTATGATGCTCCCTCCGATAATGCCCAGATGTCTTATGACAGGACATATAACAAGCCCGCTTTTGTGGTGGGAGTAGTAAAGTCCTACGATCCTTCTACGGATACGTATATCGTTTCCCAGAGAAACAAGCTCTACAGGGGAGATGTGTTGAATATCATGCGCCCTGAGGGCTATGAGGAGCCCGTAAAGGCCGCCGGACTGTTTGATATGGATATGAACCCTATCGACTCCATGCCCCATCCCCAGACTGATTTCAGGATGAGGACAGACCGCAAAGTGGATCTTCCCCCCATGTCGTTCTTAAGCCGTGACGGGGACAAGGACGAGGGTATACTTCCCAATAATATCTGATCTTATTTTTTAGTTGCCAGTTTTCCCTTTTTCTCAGGCTTCATAAAGCTGGAAAGAACTCTCGACAGGAAGTTCATGATCTTCTTATCAAGCTCGAAAACATGCATGATATCGATGATTATAATGAGGACCACGGGACCCAAGAGGAATCCTATAGCACCCCAGATATATACGCCTGCTGCCATTCCCAGGAGCATGAGAAGGGGATGGATCTGAAGTGTCTTTCCCAGGATAGGAGGCTCGATGAGCCTTCTGACCACCGTCATGATGGCCATAGCGACTATGAGGATGGCGACTGCTTTGTAGTCCCCGTGAACTCCGCAGTAGATCATTACCGGGATCATGGTGGCGCTTATGCCCAGTACGGGAAGGAAATCGATAAGACCTGTTATGATGGCCAGGATGATGGCGTATTCGATGCCTGCCAGCTTAAATGCAGCCCAGGCCTCAAAAGTGGTGATGATAAGGAGCAGGGCGTAACCGCCTAAAGCCCTGAAGAGCGTTACTGCCAGGTCGTTTATAAGGGAGATGGATTTTGCCCTGAAAGTCCTGTTGGGAACGTTTCGCATATAGAAACGGAGCACCCTGGAACCGTCGTTTATGAAATAATAACCGCTGAGGATAACACAGATGACTACGAATATGCCGTAAGGTATGCTTCCTGCCAGATTCCAGATGGAAGTGAGGAAAGCCGATATGATCCCGGGGATCTTGGTCACGATGCTTCCCCAGATGCCTATAAGGGATTCCTCGAGGGTGGCTATCGTATTATCGGTAAGGTATCTTCCGCCGGTAGCGTTTATCTTCTCGATAAGGGAGGTGCCCCAGGCGGTGACGTCAAATTCCGTAGCTATCTTCGTCAGGGATTCAACAGCCCTCGAAAGCTGTGCGATAAGGGAGATGCAGCACCAGACAAGGAAAAGTCCCATGATGATGAGAAGGATAGTATAGACCACCAGGGCGATCTTCTTTCTCTTCTTCTTGGCTACTGCTTTCTTAGTTTCCTTTTTTACGAAGAGTCCTGCGATGGCAAAGCTTGTCTTTGCCAGAAGGAAACCTATAAGGAAAGGCACCAGGACTACTACGATCTTAGTGGCGCAGAAACAGATGGCGCAGAAGATGAGAACGATCAGGATAAACTTGATCATGCTCATAACAGCTGCCTTATCTCTCGTGTATCTCTCGCTCTCGTTCATAAGTGGACTCCTTTGAATAACATGACCCAGAGGATGATCATCAGGACAGCGGACAGGACTATGGAAAGGTTCAATCCTCTGTCAAATGAGGGGATCCTTGAGTCGTACTCGCTGTCCTCTTCCTTTGTGGCATAAGCTGCGTTGAAATCAGTCAGTATCCTCATGAAGAATGAAAGGAGGATCAGTCCGATAAACAGGGAGGGAAGCGAAGCATAAAGATATGTAGGGTCGATGTCGGAATAAGCCACGGTGGTCATTATATCCACCCTGGACAGGGTCCCGGCAAGGAGAAGATCCGTAAGACGGCATCCGATAAGGCACAGGAAAGGTCCGAAGAGGCTCATGCTCTTGGATCTTACGAAGGCACACCAGAAGCCGATAATGAAAAGGGACGGGAAATTGATAAAGTCCAGTCCGTAAAGGGCATAGGTCAGGCCGATGATGATATAGCCGGCCAGCCTTTCCCCGGAGCGGAATCTGGACCAGAGCACTCCGAAAAAGAAGAGGCAGGCTCCAAATCCCGGTATGACGGTATCCGTAAGGATGGAAAGGACTTTTGCAGAGGCGGTCTCTGTTCCTCCGAAATAGAGGAATGCGGGATAGACCATGGAAGCTCCCGTGTGAAGCCACAGCCACGCGAAGATATTATAGATGGAAACGCTGATGAGCATCAGGGGGACTCCTGAAAGGAAGGAAGTCACCAGAACGCCCACGCCCGCATATCTTCCTACCAGCACGTCGTAATGGCCCTTCATAAGGTAAAGGGAGGGCAGTACCAGGCAGAATATGGTAACGATGGGTACGAAGATGGAAAAGCCTATCAGGGATGTGGCGGGGATCGCCGCTTCATCTGAAGGCAGAAAGCATCTGATCACGTAAAAGAGCATCAGCAGGATGGTCATGACCATTATGGGATAGCTCCAGGTCAGGGCCTGAGGCTTTCCGAAGTGATATTTCATCAGTACTGAAAACTCCGGACGGTCGCTGCTCATATCAGAAAGTCAACCCCGAGATGATGAAGAATCCGATGAGATGCCAGTAGAAGAAACCCTCGAAAACAAGATACACAACGGCTCCAAAAGCCAGGAAAGGTCCGAAGGCCAGGTAATCGGGATCATCCGCAAAGTGCATGTTCTTCTTGGCTATGGCGATCTCGCGCCGTTTGGCCGCAGGATCCTCGCTTCCGGCGATCTCCTTCTTTTCTTTGGCGATCCTGATCCGCTTTCTGATGAAGAGGGGGATGGCAAAGAAAAGGGCGGAAACGAATCCTACATAGAGAAGGACTATTATTCCGTAGCAGCCCACCAGGAAACCGCAGGCTCCAAGAAGCTTCATGTCTCCCTGTCCCATACCCTCCTTGCCCAGGAAGGTGACGCAGAGGAAGTTGATTATCCATAAAAGACCGTAACCTGCCACCATGGCAATGACCCTGTTGAGAATGGGGATATACCATCCGGCGTCATTGGAGAACCAGTAAGTCTTTTCCGTCACGTCTCCCACACAGCCCAGGATGCCCAGGATCAGTATAAAAAGGGAACATTCGTCGGGGATTATCCTGTTGAGCCTGTCGGACATCATAACGATGACGACCACGGGTACGAGAAGAAGGATAACGCATATGTGTAAGGGCCTGAAGACCGCAAAATATCTGCTGTAAAGGGAAACGACCGTCGAAACATAGGCAGCGGTACAGAATACTGCCGAAATAAGGCCGTGAGGCATCAGCTTCATCCTCTTGGCAAGGCGGAAATCAGGGGCTTTCTCATCATAGCCATAGTCCTGAAGCCAGCTTTCGGGAAGTATATTGAAAAGGTATGTTACTGAAAAGCCTACCGCCGCACCGAGAATGGCTGCGACGATGACCGCGACAATGTGATCCATTGGTGTCTCCATCATTTTTAATAACAAAATTCTAATATATCCCCCCAATTTTATCAACCTTATAGAAAGTCTTTTAAAATACCCTGTTCAAATTGACCAGAGGGGACTAAAACTGATAGAATTATTGAAGTTTTAAAGACTACTTTGACTGTAAAGGAGGGGCACCGGTAAGCGGTGTCGGTTTGTTATGGCAAAAGAGATAACAGCAAAGATGTTAGAAGAGAAGATGCAGTCACACGTAAAGGCTGAGACAGGTATGTCTCTCGAGAATGCGACTGCAAGAGATTACTGGACGGCTCTGAGCAAGAGCGTCGTTGAGATCATCTCAGACGATTTCCAGAAGACGAGAGAGAAGTATTCCAAGGTAAGACAGGCTCACTATCTGTCTGCTGAGTTCCTTGAGGGAAGATCCCTCCTCAACAACCTTGTAAACCTCGGTATCTACGATCAGGCTAAGGAGGCCCTGGCTTCCTTCGGATATGACCTTACGGACATCCTGGAGCAGGAGATCGACCCTGCCCTCGGAAACGGCGGTCTCGGAAGACTTGCAGCATGTTTCCTTGATTCCTGCGCAACTCTGAACCTTCCCGTTAACGGATACGGTATCCTTTACCGCTACGGACTCTTCCGTCAGGCTATCGAGAACGGTTTCCAGAAGGAATATCCCGATGCATGGATGGAGAGAGGTTATCCTTTCACACCTGCAAGATACGATGAGAGAGTTAAGGTCCACTACAACGATATCGATGTGTGGGCTATTCCTTACGACCTTCCCATCACCGGCTACGGCACGAAGAATATCAACCTTCTGAGACTTTGGAAGGCTGAGCCTGCCCAGGACTTCGACTTCAATCTCTTCAATTCCCAGAGATTTGACGATGCCGTCATCGAGAGAAACAGGGTAAACGATATCTGGAGAGTACTCTATCCCAACGATACATCTTACGACGGTAAGGTGCTCCGTGTAAGACAGCAGTATTTCTTCGTTTCCGCTTCCCTTCAGGACATCGTAAGAAAGTACAAGAAGGTCCACGGCGACGATCTTCACGATTTCGCCAAGTACAATACTATCCAGCTTAACGATACCCACCCCGTTATCGGTATCCCCGAGCTTATGAGGATCCTTGTGGACGAGAACGGTATCCGCTGGGAGGAAGCATGGGAGATCGTTAAGGATACATTTGCATATACTAACCACACCATCATGGCTGAGGCTCTTGAGAAGTGGGATATCTCCATCTTCAGATTCCTGTTCCCCAGGATCTTCGAGATCGTTGAGGGTATCAATAACCAGTTCCGCGCCCAGATGTACGAGGCAGGCCTCTACTCTGAGCTTATCGACAGGATGAGCCCTCTTGCAGACGGCAAGGTACAGATGGCATGGCTGGCTATCTACGGATCACACTCCGTAAACGGCGTTGCAGCCCTTCATACAGATATCCTTAAGAACGAGACCCTGAAGGACTGGTATCAGATATATCCCGAGAAGTTCTCCAACAAGACAAACGGCGTTACTCCCAGAAGATGGCTCCGCACATGTAACCCTGAGCTGGCTGCACTTATCACTGAGCTCCTTGGAAACGACAAGTGGGTAACACATCTTGAGGACCTTAAGAAGCTTGAGAAGTATAAGGATGATCCCAAGGTAATGAAGAAGCTGCTTGCCATCAAGAAGCAGAAGAAGGAGCAGCTGGCAGCTCATCTTAAGAAGGCGCATGATATCGAGCTCAACCCTGATTCTATCTACGATGTCCAGATCAAGAGACTTCACGAGTATAAGAGACAGCTTCTCAACGCTATCTATGCTCTCAACCTCTATGACAGGATCAAGGAGAATCCCAAGCTTGATCTTCCCCCTGTAACTATCATCTTCGGTGCTAAGGCAGCTCCCGGATATTTCCGTGCCAAGGCTATCATCAAGTTCATCAATGAGATCGCCAAGCTCATCGACAGTGATCCTGATATGAAGGGCAGACTCAAGGTGGTCTTCATCGAGAACTACAACGTATCTAACGGTGAGAAGATCTTCCCTGCCGCAGATGTTTCAGAGCAGATCTCCACAGCAGGTCTTGAGGCATCCGGTACAGGTAACATGAAGTTCATGATGAACGGCGCAGTTACACTTGGTACTCTTGACGGAGCTAACGTTGAGATCGCAGAGGCTGTAGGCAACGACAATATCTACATCTTCGGATGCAGATCCCAGGATATGGCTGCTACCAAGGCTTACTACAATCCCCAGTGGCAGTACGAGAATATCCCCGGCATCAAGAAGGCTCTCGACAGACTTGTGGACGGCACCTTCAACGATGAGGGCACAGGCATGTTCCAGGATCTTTACAACGGCATCCTCTACGGAACCAACTGGCAGCCCGGTGACCCTTACTATGTACTGGGTGACTTCGACGATTACAGAAAGACGAGAGACCGTCTCTACACAGACTATAAGGATGAGATGGCCTGGGCAAAGATGTGCTGGATCAACATCTGTAATTCCGGTAAGTTCTCTTCCGACAGGACTATCGCAGAATATGCTAAGGAGATCTGGGACGTTAAGGCCTGCAAGATCTGACAGCAGAAGACCGAATAACAAAAGGCTGCCTCCGGGCAGCCTTTTTATTGCTTAAATCTTTATCTCGATGATGTTTACTTCCGGGGGGGCTTTATATCTGAAGGGGAGGAATACGCAGCCTATGCCTTTTGAGATGAAGAGCTTTATGCCGTTTACATCGTGAAGTCCCGAGATTATGCCCTTTCTTGGAAGGATGTCTTTTCGCAGGAGTTTGAACTCGATACCCAGAAGGGTCCTGATCTGGCCTCCGTGGATATGGCCGGAGATCATGATATCCACATCGTTGTCTTCGGGAAGGTTCAGGATCTGGTCCGGGTTGTGGGCGAAGAGAATATGGCCCTTGCAGCCCTCCGGGATCTTGGGGGGATCGTACCACACCCTGTCGAACCTGCCTGAATCCGGAACTCCGGTAATGGCTATATCTGATCCGTCAGCTCTCGACTTAACGGTAATGCATTTTTTGTCCAGGCACTTATAGCCGCACTTATCAAGATCATCATCGTCCACCAGCTGGTCGTGGTTTCCTGAGACGCCGTAGAAGGGTATATCCAGGCTGTCGCAGACCTCCTTTATCCGGTTAAGGTAATCTATGGCTTTTTTTACTCTCAGGGGGTTGTTGCAGGTATCGCCGCCGAAGACTACCATATCAAGGCCATTCTGCTCATATTCCCTTCTGATGAGGGATGTTACGTCTGCGGGATATATAAAGCAGAACTCAGCATGAAGATCGCTGAAATAAAGAAGACGCAGGTCGGGACCGCCTTTCCGGTCCCTTTTGGTTATGGTATCCCGGGTTATCTTAAGGGATCTGGCTTCGATTAAGCCCCGTATGACCAGATAGATCCCTATGGCCAGTATAATGGCGATGATGATAAAGATTACAGGCTTGTCCAATATCCGTGTGACCCCTTTATAAAAGAATTTTATTATAAATATTATAATATATTTTATTTTTATAGTTGTGATGATATAATCAACCCATGAATTCTAACATAAGAAATGCGGGAGGAACAGAACATGCCTAAGACAGACATCAAGTACGAGATCGTAAAGCCCCTCGGGATCCTTGCTACAAACAAGTCCGGATGGAACAGAGAGATCAATATCGTAAAGTGGAACGAGGGTAAGGCTAAGGTCGACATCCGTGATTGGGGCCCTGATCATGAGAAGGTCGGTAAGGGCATTTCCCTTAGCGCTGAAGAGATCGCTATCCTTAAGGAGCTTCTTGCTGACTACGATCCTTACGAGATAGAGGAATAATCAATTTGAGATTAAGAAGTGAAGAGCGCGCCGGTATAGTCGCGCTTATACTTCTGTTTTTGTGGGGGACTCTGATTACAGAGCCCTTGCATGTTTGTATGGAGTTTTTTTGGAGCCGGGCCTATAAGCTCGTAACGCTTCCGGGGATAGGATCCCATATCAAGACGGCCAATATTCTTTCGGTCCTGCTGTTCGCCCTGGCCTTCGTAGGACTTCTGATCCTTTCAAAGACAGGTTTTTACAGGTTTATCCCAATTACCGTTTTCGGAATAACTTCTGTAAGTGTGGCCGTCTCTTTCTTTGTAAGTTACACATACAGCCTGAGAAATATTGTTTCCCTGGCCATCGCCCTGGCGGTGACAGCGTTTTTCCACCTGATAAGGAATGACACGTTCCTTAAATGGGAAGCGGACGTATGTATCCTGTCTGCCAGTATCTTCCTTGTTACCGGACTTTTCTTTGAGCCCCTTTCCCGGAAGGGGGAGATCATCTCAAAGATCTTATACGTCACGAGGCACCAGCAGACAGATATAGGTTCCGTATTCGGATCCTTCCTTCACATCCCCTCATTTGTCTGGGGAGGATTTATCTTTGTTCTCGTGACACTGCCGGTCATTTATTACTCGGCATCCAGAGATAAGGAGCTCATATGAAGAATAATGAGAATCAGATGGACCTCTTTTCCGGCGGCATGCTGGAGGAGAACGATATAAAGAAAGAATATGAAGAGCTGGTAAAGACTCTCAATTATCACTGCGACCGTTATTATAACGATGATGAGCCTGAGATATCTGACTTTGAGTACGATATGATGAACAAAAGGCTCAAGGAGATCGAAGCGGAACATCCCGAGATGGTATCTGATGATTCTCCCTCAAAGAGAGTGGGCTGGAAGGCCGAAAAGGGCATTCTCGTAAAGCACAACGTTCCCATGCTGAGCCTTCAGGACGTTTTCTCCAAAGAGGAAGTGGATGACTTCGTTAACGATCTTCGAAACACCCTGGGAGAAGATACGGAATTTCTGGTAGAGACAAAGATCGACGGCCTTTCCATGGCCCTGCGCTATGAGAACGGAGAGATGGTCACTGCAATCACCAGAGGCGACGGAATAACCGAAGGCGAAGATGTTACCATGAATGCCAGGGTGATCAGAGACGTGGTAAAGAAGATGCCTTATCCCGTGGAATATATAGAGATAAGAGGCGAGGTCTATATGACCAGGGCTGCTTTCGAGAAGGTGAATGCGGAGGCAGAGGAGCAGGGCACGAAACTTTTTGCCAACCCCAGAAACTGCGCCGCCGGTACGCTTCGGCAGCTTGATACCAGGATCACCAAGAAGAGGGATCTTTCTCTTTTCATCTTTAACGTCCAGGAAGTCCGTGGCACTTCTTTCAAGACCCACGATGAAGGCTATGATTTCCTTAAGAAGAACGGGGTCAAGGTCATCGACCATTATTATAAGTGCAGGACCGCCGAGGAGGTCTGGGAGGCCATACAGAAGATCGGACAGGCCAGGGGAGATCTGGCATACGATATAGACGGCGCTGTAGTCAAGCTCAACAATATAGAAGACAGGGCCCGGCTGGGAAATACCATCAAGTTCCCCAGATGGGCTATCGCATATAAATATCCCCCGGAGGAGAAGGAGACAAAGCTCCTTTCCGTAGAGGTGGGAACAGGAAGGACCGGCAGGGTCACTCCCGTAGCCGTTTTTGAGCCCATAAGCCTTTGCGGTACCATGGTCTCCAGAGCTACCCTTCACAACCAGAACTTTATCGACGAGATGGATATCGGCATCGGCGATACCCTGGTGGTATATAAATCCGGTGAGATCATCCCCAAGATCAAGTGTGTCAATAAGGACAAGAGACCTTCGGGATGGCAGCGCTACAAGCTTCCCGAAAACTGTCCCGTGTGCGGCCATAAGCTTGTAAGGGAGAAGGATGCCGCCGACCTTAAGTGCGTTAACCTGAACTGCCCGGGCACCATCGTAAACAGGATCCTGAACTTTGTATCGAGGGATGCCATGAACATCAAGGGCTTCGGATACGAGTATATAAAGGATCTGGTAGATGAAGGGTATATCAGGGATATATCTGACATCTTCACTCTGGGAAGATACAGGGATGAACTGGTGGAAAAGGGCATCCTGGGAAAAGACAAGAATACGGATAAGCTCCTGGCGGCTATAGAGGCTTCTAAAGCAGAGACTCCTGCCGACAAGGTATTATCAGGTCTCGGTATTCCCAACGTGGGTAAAGCCACCGCTAAAGAGCTTATAAGATACTTCGGATCCATCGATAAGATAGAGGATGCTTCCGTGGAAGAACTGGTCAAGGTAGGGGATATAGGTGAGATATCCGCCACAGGCATCAGAAATTTCTTTGAGGATGAAGAGATGAGATCCCTTATGGCAAGGCTCAAGGAGGCAGGCCTGGGATTTGAAGCTGAGGACACAAGGACCGGATCTTCATTGGAAGGTCTTACCATCTGCATAACGGGGACACTGCCCACCCTGTCCAGAAACGAGGCAGCGGATCTTATCGAGAAGAATGGCGGAAAGACCGTATCATCCGTGTCCGGCAAGACATCTTATCTCCTGGAGGGAGAGGCAGCAGGCAGCAAGGCTGTCAAGGCAAGATCCTTAGGCGTTCCGGTAATAACAGAGGAAGATCTTCTGAAGATGATAGAAGAAGGAGGAAAAGGTGATGAATGAATCCGTCAGGAAGACGCAGATAAGGGCATCCATCCGTGAGCAGAGACAGCTCCTTTCTCCCGAACAGATAGAAGAGGCGGACAAGACCCTGGCAGAGCAGTTTATAACGGTAGGAGACAAAGATCTTAAGAAGATCGTGTCATCTGCCTCCTGTATCGCCCTCTATAAGGCCGTAAACGGAGAGCTTCCCTGTGACAGTATCGCAGAGTTCTTTCTTGAGAACAAAAGGACCATATGCTATCCCAGGGTCAAAGGCGATTTTATGGATTTCTATGAGATAACAGATCCTTCAACCCAGTTCACAAAAGGCTCATACGGTATAATGGAACCAAAGTCTGACTGCAGAAAGATCTATCCCGGGGATATCGACCTTATGATCGTTCCCGCTGTGGCGTATAATGATGAAGGATTAAGGCTCGGACAGGGCGGCGGCTATTACGACAGATGGTTTGCTGCGGCTGAGAAGGAGGGTAAGATGCCCTATACCGTGGGAGTCTGCTATGATTTCCAGATATATTCGGCCCTTCCGGTAGAGCCCCATGACCATGCTGTGGACTGCGTGATGTGCGTATTTACGGGAGATGACAGATGAAATACTACTTGGCCAATCTGGGAGTACATATAGCGGTCAATCTGATCCTCACACTGATCGTCATCGTGTCTTCGGACAGGAACAAAAGGGGACAGACTAAGCATGCCCTGACATATTTCCTTCCTTTTGTGGTAAGTATCGTCACAGTTCTCTATATGATCAATTTTACAGCCCCCAGGCTCCTTGACCTGACGGATGTGACCGGCCAGAATTATTATTCATATACCGGCACTCTGGAAGAGATATCCTCAATGAATAATTATTTCATCATCGACGGTGAAAAGTATTATATAAACCCCCTCAGGGATATACCGGAGGTGGGATCCCTGGTCAAGATCAGATATACAAGATACGGCAAGTATGTTATCGAAGTCACACAGAGTGAAGAGGTTAATGTCAGCGACTCCGTAAACGAGGAGATCCAGACCGCCGTATCCCCGGATAACGGCTGATATTTCCGGAAAAAGTCCCAAAAGGCCTGAAAAGTCCCATTATTTTCGGATAATGGGGCATTTTTATTGTTTTTTGAAAAACAGGATGCCACAATGAAACCATCACATCAAAAGGCGGGATCTGGTATGGCACAGGGATTCATTAATATCGAGGAGATGACGGGGATCTATATCGTCTGCAGTGACAAGAGCCTTCTTGAAAACATCAACAGGATGTTTAAGAGAAGAGGCATGATAGGAGTGACCGATACCGCCGGCAGGGTGAGATATATCGTGGACGGCCGGGAAAGCAAATGGGCCGCCATGAAATCCATAAGTACATTCCTGAACCTGGCCGGTTTTAAAGAGATAAACATGATCGACGGCAAGACGAATGATGCCATATATAACGAGGTCATAGGGCGGGTGTTGAACAAGTACGGATTTGAACCTGCCCATATCGGTACAAAAGCCGTATTTATCCTTATAAAGCAGATGATCATCAATAATGTCGATTCCAGGAATATCACCGTGAAAGAGTTCTATAACATAGTTGGAGACAGGCTCCAGCTTACATACGGACAGACTGAAAGAGACGTCAGATATGCGATCAAGAACTCCGCCGCATATGAAAGGGGAGTAAAGAGCATAACGCTGGTCAAGAAACTGGCGGATGAGGTGCGGGTCATACTGGACAGGATGGTGGATGCGGGAGAGCTTTAAACATAATAAAAGAGGCTGTCATATGACAGCCTCTCGTTTGTCTAAAACAGTGTACAGGTTATTACTTGTTAACCTTGTCCTTGAGCTCCTTACCAGCCTTGAATGCGGGAGCCTTAGAAGCAGCGATCTTGATTGTCTTGCCTGTAGCGGGGTTTCTTCCCTGGCGAGCAGCGCGCTCCTTAACAGAGAATGTACCGAAGCCTACGAGAACAACCTTCTCGTCGTTAGCAAGTGCATCGGAGATAGCATTGAGAGTAGCCTTGAGAGCAGCCTCAGAATCCTTCTTGGAAAGTCCAGCGTCCTGTGCGATTGCATCAATAAGTTCTGTTTTATTCATTGTATAGCCTCCTATTAGCCGTATCGGCAATTTGCAAGTAAATTATGTACTGAAATAGGCATTGTGTCAAGTCTTTTTGTCAAATAAACCACTGATTTTAGGCACTTTTCAAGATATCAATGACAAATCATAAAGATTAGTGTATCCTTGTTCTTGTAATTTATAATCAATAAAAATTGGAGGACAAAAATATGGTAGTTTCCAAGGATACTATTATCGGTGATGTAGTTAATGAAGATCCCAATGTGGCACCTATTCTCATGAATGCCGGACTTCACTGTCTGGGTTGTGCAATGGCTACCGGCGAGACCATCGAAGAGGCCTGCATGGTCCATGGTCTTGACTGTGACGAGCTCATCGCTGCGCTCAACGATTACTTTTCATCCAAGGCCTGATATCAGGGCTTAAGGATTATATGGAAGGTGGTTCCCGATCCAAGGGAACTCTCCGCGCTTATCTCGGCACCGTGATGGTCGATGATCGTCTTTACGATCGACAGGCCAAGACCGGTGCCTTTGATATTCTTACCGGAATTCTTTGCCCTGTAGAATCTGTCGAAGATCCTGTTGAGCTCGTCTTTGGGGATACCGATACCGTTATCTGAAATGACCACGTGTACCCGCTGGGATGAAGGATCATCCGCATCCCCGGTCCTGTAGGCGGATATCTTTATCATGGCCTGCTCATATGTATAGTTGATGGAGTTGGAGATAAGGTTCTCAAATACCCTGCTGAGCTTTTTGGGGTCTGCGTTGACTATGAGCAGATCGTCATCAGGAAGCTCCAGGGAGATATGCTTGTCAGTTCCCTTAAGATCCGTTGAATACATCATGCACAGTTCGTCAAGAAGTTCGGCAACAGACATCTCGCAGAACTGGAATTCGGAATTGGCATTTGATTCCATTCTGGTAAGTTCCACGATATCGGATACGATCCTTTCCATCTGTTCCGAACGCTTGATTATGTTAGTAAGATAAGTGATGACCTGATCATCGCTCATGTTCTTTCCGGCGGTCCTCAGAAGCTCCGCATATCCTCTGATGGCGGTGATGGGAGTCCTAAGATCGTGGGATACGTTGGAGAGCACGTTCTTTCTGGCTTCCTCGTTTTCGAGAAGTTTCCTGTTGGTCTCCGTCAGGTCTTTATTGGTTTCTGAAAGCTGTTTTGTCTTCTCGTCTACCAGCACCTGAAGATGGGTGGTGGTGGCGTTGAGTTCCCTGTACTGGTGGACATACTTGAAGAAGAAAAAGATCTCCACGGCGATGAGGGATATTACGAAGAAAGTACTGTAAAGAGGCGCTGTAAAGATGCCCGACGTGTCATTGAGCATATTCATCATACAGAACGTATAAGTTACTGAAGTGATCAGCGCGATCGATGCGTTCTTGTCATCCAGATAGAAGAACAATATCTTTACCAGGCACCCTACCGAGACGATAAAGGCCAGTATGCCGGAAGTTATGATCTGATAAGACGTGCTTATAAGGGATCTGTTTACTATCTCTACTGCTATGACCGAAAGTCCCAGAAAGGTTACTATGGAGTAATCGTGCCGGAAGAAGACCGGGGTCTTCTCCGTATCCGAATACTGGAAAAGAGAAGAGATGAATCCGTATATGATCACGCTTAAGAAGATCTGGAAGACAAACTTGCATATTACCCTTTCAAGGGATTCAAGAATAACGATACGCTCATCTGCCACGGTGTAAAGGAGGTAACAGACAAGTCCCATGAGCACCACATAGAATTTGGTCTTGCTCTCAAGGGTACCGGCGATAACAAAGCCGCCGATCAGCAGGATGACCACCAGCGTTCCCTGGAACGTATACCAGATGGCAGCAAGGGCGTTCAGGGTAGCATCGGTCTTGGAAGAAGCAAGGGACGGAATGGAAAGGATGCCGGGTTTTGCGATGTCGGACCTGCAGGAAACGGCGATCATTATCTC
>JAGAFH010000199.1 GCA_017612755.1 Clostridiales bacterium | reverse complement strand
TACTCCAAGGATCTTTCCAGGATCTTCGATACAAGATCCGGCGGACTTGCCGTCTATGGCGGTATCATCGGAGCTTATCTCGGCGGATTCATTATGCTGAAGATCAGGAATATCCCTTTTACTACCTGCGCAGACTACTGTATCGTCTACGTTCCTCTTGGACAGGCTATCGGAAGATGGGGGAACTTCTTTAACCAGGAAGCTTTCGGTACCACTACCACGCTCCCCTGGGGAATGACCAGCCAGGCCGTTTCTGATTTCCTTTCGAGAAACTGCCCCAATCTGGACAGCTCCATGCCTGTCCATCCCACATTCCTCTATGAGTCCATGATCAATCTGGTACTCTTCTTTGTGCTCCTCCAGGTAAGGAAGCGCAGCAAGTATGCATTTGAGACAACGAGCGTATATATGATCATCTACGGAGTTGCCAGATTCTTCCTTGAAGGACTTCGTACAGATTCCCTCTATATCGGTAATTCCAACGTAAGGGCAAGCCAGATCCTTTCACTGATCCTTGTTCTTACCGGACTTATCTATATCGCAGTTGCACAGTATAAGGACCTTGAGAGGCAGCCTCTTCCCGAGAGACTTTTCGAGACAAAGGCTCCTGAGAAGAAACAGGATAAGAAAGAGAAGAAATAATGCCCGGTAACAAGTCCGGAATAGAAAAGCTTCGCGGCTACAACTATTTCAGAACTGTCGATTATTATCTGATCGTCCCTATTCTCATGCTTACCATAATCGGTCTTTATGTCTTAAGTAAGGTCCTGGCCGTAGGATATGATGCATATCCCGGAAATCTCTACAGGCAGATAACGGCGGCGGTCATAGGGATCGTTATCACTATCATTATCTGCCTTCTGGATACCCATTTCCTCTGGATAATCGGATGGACCATATACGGAGTTGCCCTTTTCCTTTTGTGTCTGGTGCCCATAGACGGATATGACCTGACCTGGAAATGGGGCGCCGATGCCTGGCTCAACCTCCCGGTCATAGGAAACTTCCAGCCCAGTGAGCTGGCCAAGATCGGACTTGTCATGGGTGCAGCCGATATCTTCGAGAGGATGTCTGATAAGAGGATCACCATGAAAAGGGGCGTTCTTTATCTGGCTCTTACCTATGGACCTCCCATGCTCCTGATCCTTAAGCAGCCCGACTTCGGTACTGCTATGGTAATAGTATTCTCTTTTGTATGTATATTATTTGTATGGGGAATGAAATACAGATACTTCCTTCTTGCCGCTTCGGGCGTCATAGTTGCAGGTATACCCTTTGTATGGAGATTCTATCTTGAAGATTATCAGAAGAGAAGGATCCTGTCCCTGGTCTTTGAGGGCGCGGATCCCGCTTCGGAGTTTAACCTGGTCCAGTCCAAGGCTGCCATTGCCTCAGGAGGACTGACGGGTAATAATACGGGAGTCCTTATCAAGGTCCCGGTAAAGGAAAGTGACTTCGTTTTTTCGGCTATCTCAGAGCATCTGGGATTTATCGGAACGACAGCCGTACTGTTCCTGGCCTTCTTTTTCCTTTGCCGCTGTCTTTTCGTGGCTTCCAGGGCTTCAAGGAAATCATATTCCTTTATCGTCGTCGGTCTGGCGGCATCCTTTGCCTTCCACTTTATAGAGAATATGGGAATGTCCGTGGGACTTTTGCCTATCACAGGTATCCCGCTGCCCTTTATATCTCTCGGCGGAACAGCCATGATGGTTAATTATATATCTTTCGGAATAATACTTAATATATCAATGGAAGCCAAACAGGTCTGATGCCCGGAGGGGTATAGAATATTGTTTGGTATTTTTTTAAATTCAGTATTGAACATTAAACAGTACCGTGTTATGATTACTACTGTAAGAATAAATGGAAAGGAAGGGATGCGGATGAATAGTCAGTTCAAAAAAGGCGTACTCGACATGTGTGTCCTGGCGGTGCTGGAAGATAAAGACAGTTACGGCTACGATCTTGCGGACAGCCTGTCGAGGATGATCCAGCTGGCAGACGGAACGGTATATCCGATCTTGCGTAAGATGGCTTCCGAGGGTTATGTGACCACATACCTGAAGGAATCCCAGAACGGACCGCCAAGGAAGTATTACCACATCACTCCTGAAGGGAAGAAGAAACTGGAGGGGGACAGGAAGGAATGGCGGGAGTTTGCCGAAGCTGTGGATAAGCTTATAGGAGGAATATCATGAATAAGAAAGAATATCTTGAGAAGCTCGAAAGTGAACTCGGGCAGATGTCCTACAAGGACGTCAAAGACATAATGGACGATATCGGTGAACACTTTGATGAAGGGGTTGCTCATGGAAAGACAGAGGAAGATATCGCTGCCGGGCTCGGAAGCCCCGAGGAACTGGCTAAGTCCTTCAGGGAAGGCGGAACGGTAGCTTCGGTACTCCAGAAGAAGCAGGCTCCTGTCCAGAACGCAAGACAGAAGGATACAACAGCAAGTGCGATCTTCGTTATCCTCTTTAACCTCTTTGTTGCGATCCCCTTGTGGATAGCTATCGTATGTGCCATCTTCACAGTAGGCGCTATAGAGATCGGCCTTATCGCCGGACTTGTGGGACTTGTACTGGCGATCCCCGGTTTCGGGAATTTCCTTGCTGCCGGTATCTGTCTGGCTATTACCATTGCTCTGGCAGTCGTATTTGTCGCAGTACTGATAATCCTTGTAACAAAGTATTTCGTTATCGGTACCGGTAAGTACATCAGCTGGAACAAGAAGATCTGGAAGGAGGGACTGTGATATGAAAAAGTCTGATATTACGATGCTGATCACGGGACTTATCTCTCTTATCCTTGCAGTGATAATGGCCGTTGTTACGCTTTTTACTTTTATCGTCGGAATAAAGAAGGAAGTGGGCTCCGAGTCTTTCAAGGAGAGCTTCCAGTGGTTCACGGACCTTTGCGATAAGTATGGTGATGCCGACAGGATCATCATCAAAGGTCAGGACGGGGATACAGTCTTTGACCTTCAGGACGGTATCAAGATCGATGATAACGGAAGCAACGTACAGGTCGAATTAGGCGAAGTTTATGTTTCTACCGGCGGGGACGAGATCCAGGTCGGTGTGGATGGAATTCATATTGATAGTGCTGATGGGGATAAGATAGATATAGGATGAGGATAAGGGAAGAGATTGGATGGAAAATTGAGTTTTAAATGCCATTTTCGATATGATATTCCAAATAGGATAAGGGCGGCAGCTTCGGCTCCGCCCTTATTCGTTGTGCGATTTTGGGCGGTATGCTCAAGAATTTAACGAAAAAAACAAGAAATTTAGATATTTCCTCTTGATTAACTGTTTTGTTACAAGTAAAATACATTCAGGTGGCGAAAAGTGGATGAAAATTTCACTAAAGTGGAGAAAAATGGAAGCCACCCGGAGAAATAGTGGCAAGAGACACAAAGAAGATCGATGCTAAGGGAAGATTCTTCATCCCTTCAAAGCAGAAAGAAGAGCTGGGATCAGAGGTCGTTGTAACAAACAGCCTTGATGTCGGCTATCTTTGCGTTTATTCCAAAGAGCATTTCGGGAAGATCAAAGCCCAGCTCGGCGGACTTAACTCTATGGATCCGAAGGTCAGAAAGATCAAGCGTGCCATTATCGGTGAAGCCCTTGAGGTCAATGTGGACTCCCAGGGCAGGATCAGCGTCACTGGAGAGCTCTGGGAAAAGATCGGAGCCAAAGCCGGAGACGAGATCTGCGTATTTAACGATGACGGAAAGCTTGATATCTGCACAAAGGACTTCTACGAGCACGAGGATCACGATATCGGTTCGATAGAAGGACTGGAGACCACATATTATGTCGAAGGACTCTGATTTCTCCCATATCCCTGTGCTCTTTAACGAGTGCATGGAGATGCTGGATATCAAGCCTGACGGTCTGTATGTGGACTGTACCGCAGGCGGTGGCGGACACAGCATGGGAATACTTGAAAGGCTTTCTCCTGAAGGCAGGCTGGTATCCCTTGATAAGGACGACGAAGCTCTGGCGGTATGCCGGAAGAAGGCTGAGGGACATGATAACTGGATCATTGTCAGGTCTGACTTCTCGGAGATAAGAAACGTACTTAATGAATTGAACCTTGATAAAGCAGACGGAATACTTGCGGATCTGGGAGTGTCATCCCATCAGATAGACACTCCGGAACGGGGATTCTCCTATGCATATGACGGCCCTCTTGATATGAGGATGGATACCACATCCGATCTGACTGCGAAGACCGTAGTCAACACATATCCGGAGGATAAGCTCGCCAGGATCTTCAAGATCTACGGTGAGGAGCGTTATTCCGGGAGGATAGCCGCAGGTATCGTGAGAGACAGAAAGACCAGACCCTTTGAGACAACTCTGGAGCTGGCGTCCAGGATCGCATCATATGTTCCTTCTAAGGCGAGGGCGGAGGACCAGCATCCTGCAAGAAGGTGCTTCCAGGCAATAAGGATCGAAGTCAATCACGAGCTCTCTTCCGTCGAGAAACTGCTTAAGGATGCACCCGGCTGTCTTAAGGACGGGGGAAGGATCGCCGTCATCTCGTTCCATTCCCTTGAAGACCGCCTGGTAAAAGAATCTTTCAGGGATATGGAATCTCCATGTACATGTCCCAGGGACTTTCCGGTATGTGTATGCGGAAAGAAGAGTCTCGGAAAGGTTATAACAAAAAAGCCGGTAACGGCGGGGGATGACGAAATAAAGAACAATTCGAGAGCACATTGCTGCAAGCTCCGTGTTTTCGAGAGGATCGGGTCGGAGGAAAACTGAAAATGCCTGTTGCAGAGGGAACCAGGAACAGAAAGTCAACAAGAAAAGGCTATACCACTGTGTATGAGCCTTCCGTTGAAGAGATCATCTTTACCTATCCGGACAGCCATCTTGAGCCTGAAGATAAGCTCACCGAGAAGGAAAAGAATGCTCTTCTCAAGAAAAAGATCAGGAGACTTACAAGAAGAAGGTTCTTTGAGACCGTTGTATGTGTAGGTCTTATCATCATGGTCGGATTCTTTGTATGGCTCCTCATCTACCCTCAGATGGAGCTTTCCGAGATCTCCCGTGACAATTCCGACCTTAAGGATGAGATCTCCGTATTAAAGAAGCAGATCCTTGATTCAGAGGAAGATATGAACGGTATTACCGATATCGACAGCGTCAGGGCCCAGGCCCTCGCCCTCGGTATGCAGGATCCAAACTCAAATCAGGTAGTATATATTCCGGTTCCTGCTGACGATAAGCTGGTAACAGTGGTATCATATGATGCGTATGGTGTCAGTGCAGATGCTTACAGGAATGCAGTGGACAATCTGTCTGAGTACTATATGCATAAAGATGCAGAAGAAGCAGAAAATGCGAAGTAACAGAAAGCGGATAATCTGAAATGACGATAAAGACATGGTATCGCGAGAATAAAGAGAAGATCCCAATGTGGTTTACCATTGGGATTTTTGCCGTCTGCGGGGTGTTTGCCCTCTATCTTGTCGCGAATCTTTATAAGACTACAGTTATAGACTATGAGATCTATGCCAGGGCCGCATCTGATGACCAGTGGAAGATGCTCTCCTACTCTGCGGACCGCGGGATGATCTATGATGTTAACGGAAACCCCCTGGCTTCCAATACGTATAACTACACTGTAGTCTGCTCCCCGAATACGGTGGCAAGAAGTGACAACTATAACAGACAGGGAATTATCTCCGGTGTCTCTTCGATCCTGGGAATAGATACGACGAAGCTGGATGAGGTCCTGCCTGTAGATCCCGATGATTCATCAGATCCCAGGAACCAGACTCTCGGATGCGATGTATGTAAGAATGTGCCTGTTGAGACGAAGGAGGCTCTTGAGCTTTATCTCCAGGAAAATGACATCGACGGTTTCGGATTTGTCTCTGTTCCCCAGAGATACTACAACTACGGAAGCCTGGCCTCACAGGTTATCGGATATGCCAGGAACGACGGAGTATCACTTTCCGGCGTATACGGTCTGGAAGCTTATTACAACGATACCCTGTCCGGTACCAACGGATACAGATACTCGGAAGTAGACTCCGGTACTGACGGCGTCCTTCCTTATTCTGAAGCTATCACCGAAGCGGCGGTGGACGGTAATAATATCGTTCTGAATATCGATGTTAACATCCAGAGGATCGCCGAGGAGGCCTGCAGGAATGCTTATAACCAGTACAATCCCAGGGGCGGTGTAACAGCTATCGTCATGCAGCCCTACACGGGAGCTGTCCTTGCCATGGTCTCTATCCCGGACTACGACCTTAACGATCCCTACGGCCTTCCTTACGGAATGGATCCCATCATGTGGAATGCCATGAGCGAGGATGACCAGGTGGAGTATCTCATGAGTAACGTCTGGAGAAACAGATGTATCTCCGACACATACGAGCCCGGTTCCACCTTCAAGGCTCTTACCACAGCTATAGCTTTTGAGGAGAACCTTTCCAATGAGAATGAGCTGTTCTCTGATGAGCCTATCCAGATCTCCGATGAGCACGAGATCTCCTGCTGGCTCCAGAAGTCCAGTAACTATAACCACGGCACCGAGTCTTTGCAGCAGGCTTTCGAGAATTCCTGCAACCCTATCTTCGTGCAGCTGGCTATGAGGATCGGCGTTACCAGGTACTATGAATATGTACATACATTCGGTTTCTATGAGACTACGGGTATCGACCTTCCTGCTGAGGGAACCGGTATCTTCCATACAGATCCTACAGTAGTCGATATGGCCTGTCTTTCTTTCGGCGAGTCAGCGACAGTTACGCCTATCCAGCTGCTGAATGCATACTGCGCCATCATCAATGGCGGAAACCTGATGGAGCCCCATATCGTTAAATACATTACGGATGAAAATAACAACATCATCGATGAGATCGAGCCGGAGGTCATAAGGACCATCTTCTCCGAGGACACCTGTACCCGCGTAAGAGCCCTCATGGCAGCCGTTGTTAATGACGGTACAGGTAAGGCAGGTAAGGTCCCCGGTTACTCTGTTGCCGGCAAGACCTCCACATCTACCATAGAGCTCGGTGAGGAGGCAGGAATGCACGTTCTTTCCTTCTCCTGCTTTGCTCCTTCCTATGACCCCCAGATCGCCGTTCTTGTAGTCCTTAACAGACCGGAGGACAGATCTGTCGGATCCTCGGCCCCTGCTGCTACTGCTGCCAGGATCGTTGAGGGTACCCTTACATATATGGGCGTTCCCAGGATATTCTCCGAAGATGAGTATGAGAATATGACTATCAGATACTGGGTACAGCCTGTTTCCGGAATGACGGCGGCTGAGGCGGCCTCCAGGATCGGAACAAACGGTATCTCCACTGTTTACGGTACTACCGATATGACTGCCGATTCTATCGTAGGTTATACATATCCCGGTACAGACGCCCAGCTTTACGGCACCGGCGTGGTCATCATGTATCCCGAGAGCAGCTCCGATATAGCAATGCTCACAAGTACCGTTCCCAATCTCCGCGGAAAGACGGCTATGGAATGTATCGAGGCTTTGAGGGATTGTAATCTCAATTGTTATATAGAAGGTGATATAATGGGTACTTGTGTCAGCCAGAGCGATGAGTCCGGAGCCATACTCTTCTCCGGATCCATAGTCACGGTAACTCTTGAGGACAACACGATAGTTGCCGAGGATGATGTGACTCCCGGCGACCCGCTTGATAATGAGGACGGCGTAGTCTTAAGCGAACCTGAAGATGAGGTCACGGCAGACGATATCGTCCAGGAGGAGACGACAGGCTAATGTCAATACTTCTGTCTACAATACTGCACGACACTTCCTATGAAGTGATCTGCGGAGATCTTAAAAAGAGGATAGCTTCCGTTGAATACGACTCCAGAAAAGTCGTGGACGGAAGCCTGTTCGTTGCCATAAAAGGCTTTACATCCGACGGTCATGACTATATCTCCATGGCAGTGGAGTCCGGAGCATCGGCAGTGGCCGTTGATAAGAACCGCGAAAACTATCCGGCAGATGAACTCAGGGCCATTGCTTCGGAAAAGAACGTGACCATAGTGGAGATCGAAGATACAAGAAAGGCCATAGCCCTTCTGTCGGCAACATTTTATAACCATCCGGAAGACAGACTGGATCTGGTGGGCGTTACCGGTACAAAGGGAAAGACCACCATCACCTTTATGATCCGTGAGATCTTAAAGAGGGCGGGACACGATTCAGGACTTATCGGTACAGTCTGTAATATGATCGGTGATGAGAAGAGAAAGGCCAGCCATACCACCCCCGAGTCCCATGAGGTATATGAACTTCTGGAGGAGATGGCAAAGAAGAGGTTTGACAGCTGTGTCATGGAAGTATCTTCCCAGGGCCTTAAGCTGGACAGGGTATACGGTCTGAGATTTGACGTGGGATGTTTCACTAATCTCTATGAGGACCATATCGGTCCCAATGAGCATCCGGATATGGATGACTATCTGAACTGCAAGCTCAAGATCTTTGACAGTTCCAGGACAGCGGTAGTAAACAGTGATACTCCCGTATCTCAAAAGGTCATCGCGTATGCTTCCGGTAAATGCCCTGTCTATACGTATGGTCTCACTGATTCCAGCGACTGCTATGCTTCCAACATAAAAGCCGAGAAGAGAAACGGCATTACCGGAACAAGATTTGATCTTGTAAGCCCCTGGTACGAAGGGGAGATCTTCGTTGCTCTTCCCGGTAAGTTCAATGTTTACAATTCCCTCTGCGCCATCTGCGTAGCAGGACTTCTGAAGATAGATATGGAAAAGGTTACTGATGCCCTGGCCCACGTTTTCGTGCCAGGCCGTGTCCAACCCGTAAAGAACGATCTCGGCATCAGCATCCTGGTAGACTATGCCCATAACGCAGCCAGCCTCGAGAACGTACTTGAGACACTGAAGGAATATACGGAAGGTAAGATCATCACCGTATTCGGCTGCGGCGGAAACAGATCCACCACCAGAAGGTTCGAGATGGGCGAGGTGTCCGGTAAGCTTTCTGACTATACGGTCATTACTTCCGACAATCCCCGCAAGGAAGAACCTATGCAGATAATCGATAATATCGTCACCGGCATGAAGAGGACTGACGGGGAATACGAAGTGGTTCCCGACAGGGCGGAAGCTATCACAAAGGCCATCGCCTCGGCTAAGCCCGGTGACACTGTCCTGATCGCTGGAAAGGGCCATGAGGATTACCAGATCTTTGCAGACAGGACCATACATTTTGATGATTGCGAAGTTGCTTCCGAGGCTGCTCTGAAGATAAGGGAGGAACGCGGATGAAAAAGATGTTCTCCCTTGATGAGATCGCAGGAGCAGTTGGAGGAAGGGTCGCCGCCCGCGGCGTTACCGATGAGAATACCGTCTTTGTGGGAGGAGTATCCAAAGATACCCGTACCATCAAGGAGGGGGATCTTTATATCGCCATAAAGGGTGAGAGGTTCGACGGCCATGATTTCTGTGAAGCTGCCGTATCAAAGGGAGCTTCCGTGCTCCTGGTCAGTGATGAGTCAAAGCTTCCGGACAGATGTATAGCTGTCATAGTCGAAGATACGGTGAAGGCTCTCGGAGATCTGGCAAGACATTACAGGTTCAAGATAAATGCCAAGGTGGTCTGTGTTACCGGTTCCGTGGGAAAGACTACCACCAGGGAGATGGTAGCCTGCGCCCTCAGGGCCTCTTTTAAGGTTTATTCCACAAAGGCTAATGAAAATAACGAGATAGGACTTCCTTTCACCATCCTGTCTGCTCCTTCGGACACACAGGCCCTTGTCCTGGAACTGGGCATGAGGCTCAGAGGCGAGATCTCCTATCTTACGAAGATCGCATGTCCCGACGTGGCTATCATCACAAATGTAGGTTACTGCCACATTGAAAGGCTTGGATCCCGTGAAGAGATCAGGCTTGCCAAGACAGAGATAATCGAAGGCCTTACTGACAACGGCATCCTTGCAGTAAATGCTGATGACAGTTTCCTTTTCGACTATGTAAGAAATATCCTTCCCATCGGCAAGGGGCTCGCAGGAGTATCCGTCCTTATGGATGCGGAGACAGAAAGACTTAACTGCCCCATGCTGGTCTGCGCGGATAATATCATCTTTGACAAGGGGATGAGGTTTGATGCCAGGTGTAATCTGAACGGATCTGTCCGTGAGGAAAAGGATTGTACCCTTAAGGTCAGCGGCACCCACAATGTCAAAAATGCTCTTTTCGCCCTTCTTGTTTCCGATCTTCTCGGCGGCGATATCAGGGATGCCAAGAAGGCTCTTTCCTCCTATGAGGAGATGAGCGGCAGGGGAAAGATCTCCTACGGAAGATATACGGTCATAAACGATGCATATAATGCTTCCCCCGAGTCTATGGAAGCAGCTTTTGAAAACCTTAAGCTCATGAAGAGCAGCGGAAGAAAGATCGCAGTCCTGGGCGGAGTCCTGGAACTTGGCGATTATGCTCCTTCTCTTCACGAATATATAGGAAAGACCTGCGGTAAGAACAGGTTCGATCACATTTTCGTAACAGGTGACAATAAGGAGGATTTCCTCAGAGGTCTTCTTTCTGAGGATCCGGATGCATCATATACACTATGCGATGATACGGAAGATGTGGAAGATAAGCTGGTTTCCTGTGTGAAAGACGGGGATACCCTGCTGTTTAAAGCTTCACATGCTTTCGGCTTTGAAGCTCTGGCGGAAAAGTTTTCGGCGGAGGTGTAAGGGAAGATGAGTGAGATAAGGGTCAGAAGGAGCAATATCCCCATGATACTCATGATGTTCATCATCGTGGTATTCGGTCTTGTTATCCTTTATTCCGTTTCTGGCCCTGCCGGATATGCCATGCCCAATGAGAGAAGTTCCATGTACTATCTTTCAAGGCAGATAGTATTCACTATCGTAGGCATCGTCCTCTGTCTCATCATTTCCTTTTTTCCTATTAACTTCTTTAAATCACCGGTCATATGGGCGGGCCTTTATCTGGCGTCCCTGCTCCTTGTTATCGGAACAAGGCTGTTCGGTACCGACCTGAATGGTGCCAGAAGGTGGATCAAGGTAACATCCTCCTTCTATTTCCAGCCTTCGGAGCTTATCAAGGTGGCCCTGGTAATATCACTGGCAGGTTACAGGAACTGGATAACCATACAGAGGGAAAAAGGCAGGCTTAAGGCTCCCACACCCAAAAAGCAGATCATGAAGGATGCCTTCTTTGACTTTATCGTTCCCGTAGGAGCAGCTCTTCTTATTGACGTATTTATCCTCTTCCAGCCCCACCTTTCCTGTTTCCTTATCGTAGGATTCATCGTCTTCATGTGTACTATCAATGCAGGTATCAAGGTCAGGTCCTGGATCAACGGAGGAACCGTTATCCTGATATTCGGCATCCTGTTCGCTGCTATATATATTTCCATCAACCCCAACTACCTGAACAACTTCCAGCACGTTATGCAGAGGATCAACGTCTATCAGTCCACCACCGGTGATGAGGACGTAGAGGTATCGGAGGATGAGACCAGACAGGTAACAAATGCCCATAATGCCCTGGGATCCGGCGGAATGTGGGGAAGGGGAATGGGTAATTCCCGTGCCAAATATTCCTATGTTTCCGAGGCACAGAACGACTATATCTTCTCTATCTATGTGGAGGAGACGGGTTTTGTGGGCGGTCTTATACTGATAATAATGTACCTGATCATGTTTGCCATGTGCGTAATGGTGGTGCTAAGGGCGGATACTGTCTTTTCGAGGATGATAGCCACAGGCTGTACCTCCATGATAATGATACAGGTCCTGATGAATATCGCCGTTGAGCTGCAGGTCGTTCCGTCAACAGGCGTTACACTTCCCTTCATAAGTTATGGTGGAACTGCACAGATATGTCTTCTGGTGTCTTATGGTATGATACTTTGTGTATCCAGAAGCGGTACATCACCTAAAGGCATAAAGGAGCTGTCCTGATGGAATACAGATTTATAGTGACCGGCGGAGGAACGTCAGGCCACATCAACCCCGCGATAAGCATTGCAGATGCTCTCATCAAGTTTTATGAGGGAAGGGGTGATTCCTGTAAGATCATCTTTACCGGAAGATCTGACGGATATGAAGGTATCCTGGTACCTAAAGCCGGATATGAACTTAAAGATATAGAAGCAAAGCCTTTTCCAATGAGGCCCGGTCCCAAGCTGATCCCTGCATTTAAGACACTTAAGAAGGGCCGCGCCCAGTGCAGGAAGATCATCAGCGATTTTAAGCCCGATGCCGTTATAGGTACCGGCGGGTTCGTCTGCGCCCCGCTCCTTCTGGAAGCGTCAAAGCAGAAAGTTCCCGTGATCATCCACGAGGCCAATGCATTCCCCGGACGGGCAAATAAGCTCATCGGGAAAAAAGCCGACCTGGTCCTCACCGGTTTTCCCGGACAGGAAAGCGCCTTTTCAGGTGCCGGTAAAGTCATATGTGTAGGAAATCCGGTCAGGGACATGATGTTCGGCAACACATATGAAGGTTCCAGGGAAAAACTGGGCATTGCTCCGGATCAGAAGCTGGTCTTCGCCATGGGGGGCAGCAGGGGATCAAAGACCATAAACGAATTTATCCTTAAAGCGGCCGGTATGGAGGAGTTTAAGGATGTGCGTTTCGTTCTGGGGGCAGGAATGCAGCAGGCAGACCTTATCCCTGAGGACTTTGTGATCCCTGAAAACCTTTCCGTCAATAAATATATCGAGAACCCCAACGACTATCTGTCGGCTGCCGATGTTTCCATCACCAGGGCCGGAGCCGTTACCTGCGCTGAAGTGGCAGCCATGGGAGCCTGCTCGGTGTTTATCCCTTATCCTTACGCAGCCCATAAGCATCAGAACTTTAATGCCCAGGCATTTGTGGATGCCGGCGGCGCTTTGATGGTAGAGGACGAAGATGTATGTAAGGGTGAACTTTTCCCTGTGCTTAAGGAACTTCTTTCCGATGATGAAAAAAGGAAGAATATGAGGGAGAATGCTTTAAAGCTTGCTATCCCTGACTGTAACGACAGGATCACAAAGGCTATTGATTCACTTTTGAGCAATGAATGACAATGAGCTTGACAAGCTGTTCGGACTGGAAGAGGGAGCCGGACAGGATGAGAAGATAAAAGAGGAAGCTTCAGAAAAGGAAGTTTCCAGGGATGATGATGCCCCTTCTGAAGATGATGGAGACGAGGCAGCCCCTTCTGATGGGGATGAAGAAACGGAAGGTACAGAAGAAAGGCCCCTCTCCAAAAAAGAACTGAAAGAACTCCGTAAAAAGGAAAAGCAGGAAGAGAAAGAAGCCCTTAAAAAGGCAAAGGAAGAAGAAAAGGAAAGACTTGCCCGGGAAAAGGAAGCAAAGAAGGAAGCCGACAGAAAAAAGGCTGCCATGAGTGCTGCCGAAAGGGACAGGGAAAGAGCAGCTGCTGCCGAAAGATACGCCCAGGATCTGGAGAGAAAAAGGGCGGAAAACAGG
>JAGAFH010000198.1 GCA_017612755.1 Clostridiales bacterium | reverse complement strand
GGTCATTCCCGAGACCGGAAATATCATCATCATAGTCATCACCCGCCTGAATATCACAGATCTTCTGCCAGGCACTCTCCAATCCATCAAGATAATCGAATATTTCATAACACTCTATCTTAGCCCTGATCAGATCAAGAGAATTCTTATTATCCTTATCTCCGTTCTGTCTCTTATAAATTTCAAAAAATCCATCCGCAAGATCAACAGCTTCGTTACATCTGAAATCCCAAATAAGTTTATTTATCAGGCTAAGAACCCTTAAATAATCTTCTTCGCTGTAAGGTTCTGTTCGAGTTTTTAGTTCTTTCAGAAAGTCCTCATATTCTTCCAGGATCTCACTTGAGATGGATTCAGCATCCATGTTGATACTTTCAGCCTCCTCTTCCATGAAACCAGGATCCTCCTCTATAGACTCATCCCAGTCCAACAAAGAAGAAGCTATCTCCATTATCTCACCGTCTTTGGTATCAGGATGTTTTTCCAGTAACTCAACAATGTACTCAACTATTGAGAAGTCCTTCTCAAAGGCTTTATTCCACAGCCGGTACAGATACTTTACTGACCCCTTCCAATCATCAGAATGTTGTTTTCTGACAATATCCAGACACTCACTTGTTATGGATAAGATCTCGTCCTCCACGTTATCAAAACCGTTGGCTATGATCTTTGCATCGACAATATAGATAAACAGTTCAAGCCGTTTCCAGTCTGCTATATCATCAAAGAGCGCAACTGCTTTTTTATAACTTTCCAATGCTATACCGGCACGTTCTTCCACATCAGAACTGTTGTAAAACTCATTATACAAAAGGCAATCGCCGCACTCCTCTAAAGCTCCGGCAAGCAATGGCCTCCATCCGTCATGGGTCTCACCCCAGATCTCCAGTACATCGCAGATATTTTTTCTATATCTGTATTCCCTTTCCCAGAACCCCCATTTCCGGTATTCTCCCGCCATTTCCTTTTGAGCGTTAAGGAACTCAAGTAAACGGTTCAGGTTGCCAAGCTTCTCAGCATGTTGAAGAACGGCTGTACGTATTACCTCATGTATACGTATCACACCATTCTCGATCGTAAAAGCGGAAGTACCGATAAGATCTTTAAGAGTATCCTCGAAAACGGCTAACTTTTCACGATACTCTTCATCCACCATGGAATAGATCTTATAGGCCCTGGCCAATGACCAGTTATTGGGAAGAGTACAAAGGAATGCCATTACATCTTTCTGCTCATCCGTATAGTTGTTATAAAAACGTCTCCAAAGCTCTTCGGCATCTTTTCCGAATTCATCTTTATCTATATGTTCTTTATCGGCACAGGAATCATATTCATCAAGACAGAGCTTCAGATAGAAAGGAATGCCTTTCGTCAGATTCCAGACATGATCGACGATCTCGTCGGAGATCTTAGGACTTCCGCTCTTCTCCGAATACTTGTCGAAATACTCCCTTACATATCTCTTGTCATCAAACCCTTCCAGAAGGACCTGTTCAGGAAGATCATCCTCATCATAGTAATCATCCCAGCCCACCCGGTCTCTGCCTGTGATCACCCAGAGAGTATTGGGAAATTCCACGGTAAGTTTCTTAAACCATCTCTTATCATTCTCTATCTCGGAACCGCCGCCGGGCAATGCAAACTTCTCAAAATCATCAACGAAAATGATAAAAGGCGTATCCCGTTTCTCAAAATGCGCCTTAGCATCTTTTGCGAAGATCTCAAAGAGCTTCCTCCTGATCTCATCTACAGATGCCCTGTCAAGATCCGCCTTTATTCTCTTAGGAGGAGTAGTCTTATAATTCTTTATCGTCAGTTCGATCGCTTTCTTCAAGATATCCCCGGCTATCGGTAGATACTGTAAGATCATATCAGCTCCGAAATTGACAGCCTCCTGACATCTTTCATCGATAGATCTGAGTTCACTGATAACAGCTTTTTCCGGAGACAGCGGATCAATGATCTTGCCATAGGCATAAAGATATCCCGAAAGATCGATCCTCTTCTCTTTTTTCATCAGGTAATAGGCAAACTCGATAAGAAATCTCTCCTTATCTTTCTCTATTCCCCTGCCATATTGACCCATCTTGTAAGAAAAGAAATCAGAATATCCCTTTTCCGTCAATCTGTTCATAAGAAAAGTGGTAACAGTAGTCTTTCCTATTCCGGCGATACCGTGGATATTGATGATGGCGTGTCCGCCTTTTTGAAGACCATCCAGCGTCTTCCAGAACAGGCCCTCATCATTACAGATACTTTCACGGTCCGTAAAAACATCCAGTTCGTGATAAGTGAACAACTTACTTTCAGAATGGCCTTTCATCTGATCCCCCTCCGGCAATAAACTCAGCTCTTTGCCCGCTCCTTCTCATATTCATCGATCACTTTCTCTATGATATCGCAGGCAACCTCGATAGTATTCTTGCAGCGGATCTCCGGCTTGAAGGACTGGGGCTTTATGTCCTTACAGAGAACAGATCCGTACTGATCCCTGAACGCCCTCATGAGCTTTTTGACCACCGGCTTGATGTCGGCACTCTCGTGGGCCTTGGCCTCAATATACTTCATGGACAGGATACCTACTCCTGCCAGGACAGCCCCGCAGGTGTCTCCTGTCTGGATACCTGCTCCGAATCCGCCGAAGCTGATCATGTCCCGGTCGTGAAGGCCCAGCCCATAATATTCATTTCCCGCCCGGAGGATCGTCTCCGCACAGTTGTAATTTCCTTCGTAATAATACTTAGAATACAGATCCTTTAACATTCACCGATCTCCTCCCAATCTACTTTCTCAGATTTATAGAAATATTCCCGGTCCCGGTCAGACACCTCACGCAGCACCCGGCAGGGATTTCCCACTGCCACCACATTATCCGGGATATCTTTCGTAACAACGCTTCCGGCGCCAACTACCACATTCTTTCCGATAGTAACGCCGGGCAGGATGGTAACATCAGCGCCGATCCAGCTGTTCTCACCGATATGCACATCCTTGTTAAACTGAAATCCTCTCTTGCGCAGGTCAGGATCCACAGGATGGGAAGCCGTGGCAATAGTCACATTGGGACCAAACAGCACATAATCAGAAACATAGATATGCCCGTCGTCCACTAAGGTCAGGTTCGAATTGGCATATATCATGGACCCGAAGTGCGCATGATGTCCGCCCCAGTTGGCATGCAGGGGAAGCTCGATATAGTTCCCGGTCCCGTACTCAGCGAAAACAGACTTAAAGTATTCTTCCTTCTCCTCAAACTGGGAAGGCTTCATCTGGTTCAGTTCCCAGAGTCTGTCCTGATAGGGCACCTGCTCCTTCATTATCTCCTCATCGCCGGGGTTATACAAAAGCCCCCTGACCATTCTCTCATACTCAGTCACAGCCTCTACCTCCTACCCCACCATTTTACCACGTGACACACGGGGACGTATCTCCAACTGACACATTTTGGCACACGGGGACACATCTCGGAAAGGAATACAAT
>JAGAFH010000197.1 GCA_017612755.1 Clostridiales bacterium | reverse complement strand
GTTTTCAAGAGGCTTCAACCGTTTTTTACGATGAGGAAGCTTTACTGCGTTCCGACCCCGACCATTCTGATGAGGAGGACAGATTTGTATTATTGGGTCTTAGTTCTGAATTAAAAATGTTGGTAGTAGTACATTGCTATAGAGAAGATGATTCAGTAATTCGTATAATATCAGCTAGAAAAGCCAGTTCGATAGAGGTTAAAACATATAATGATAGATCAGGAGGAATTTGAAAATGAGAGAAGAGTATGATTTTACAGTTGCTAGGAAAAATCCTTATGCTAAGGAACTGAAGAAGCAGATCACTATCAAGGTGGATCCCATCATTATTGAGTACTTTAAGGCGGAAGCCGGAAGGACCGGTATACCTTACCAGACCTTGATAAACCTTTATCTTGTGGACTGTGTGAAGAATAAGAAGACCATTGATATCGAGTGGAAACCTAAAGCCAGCTGATCTGGTTTCTTGTGGTACAATTATCAGGTATTAATTCTTCTTATGGAGTATTCTTATGCATAAAGAATTCCTTATGGGTAATGAAGCGATAGCCATGGGTGCTGTTGCTGCCGGTGTTAATCTGGTTTCCGGTTATCCCGGAACGCCTTCTACTGAAGTACTTGAAACGATAGCCCGTTTAAATGACGGCAGTATCTATGTGGAGTGGTCCGTAAATGAGAAGGCGGGACTTGAAGTTGCTGCCGGAGCTTCTTATTCAGGTGCCAGGACAATGGTCACCATGAAGCAGGTGGGACTTAACGTTGCTTCCGATCCCCTGATGAGCCTTGAGTATGTAGGTATCAAGGGCGGAATGGTAGTTATGGTGGCTGATGATCCGGGACCTATTTCCTCACAGACAGAGCAGGATACCCGTACATTTGCTTCTTATTCCAAGCTGCCCTGCTTTGATCCCTCATCTGCCCAGGAGGCTTATGAGATGATGATCGAGGCCTTCGAATATTCAGAAAAGTATGGAACACCTGTATTATTCCGTCCCACCACCAGAGTATGCCATGCATATGCATCCGTTTCTGTCCGTGAGGAATCAGAGTATTACGTTAACATTCCTACGGGATTTTTTAAGGATCCTTCCAGGTGGGTCATTTTCCCAAAGCTTTCAAATGCTAACCACGCCAAGATCGAGCTTCGTAACAGGGAACTTTCTTCCGAATTCTCGTCTTATGCCCGTAATTCTATAATTCCTTCTTCTTCAAGACTCGGAATAGCTACCCACGGTATTTCTTTTGCAAATACAATGGAGACGCTTTCATCTCTTTCTGACCGTCCTTCTGTCCTGAAGATAGCTACGCCTTTTCCTTTCCCGGAGAAGCTGGCTCTTGAGTTCCTGTCTTCTGTTGATGAGGTCCTCTGTATAGAAGAACTGGATCCCGTTATCGAAAGAGCTCTTATTGCCGTATGCGGAAAGTATGGACTTTCTGTGAAGATCAGGGGAAAGATGACAGATGATGTTAAGCTCTCGGGAGAGAACCTGAGAGATGACGTAACATCTTATATCTACAAGTTCCTTGGCCTTGAGGTTCCTTCTGTGTCTGTTCCCGATACTCCTGAACTTCCTGTGCGTCCTCCGGTACTTTGCGCCGGCTGTCCTCACAGAGCATCTTTTTATGCAGTCAAGCATGCCATGAAGGGCAGAGAGACTATCTTTGCCGGAGATATCGGCTGTTATACACTTGGAAATGCCATGCCCCTTGATATGGTGGATACCTGCCTTTGCATGGGTGCAGGAGTAAATATCGCTCAGGGTGTGGGAAGGATAAAGCCTGATACAAAGTGTTTTGCTTTTGTAGGTGACTCCACATTCTTTGCTTCCGCCATAACGGGAGCAGTAAATGCTGTATATAACCAGGCGGATATGACCCTTATAGTCCTGGATAACTCCACCACCGCCATGACCGGACACCAGCCTCATCCCGGAACGGGAAAGACCATGATGGGGGAGATAACCCAGGCTATTGATATTGAAGCAGTCCTTCGCGGTGTAGGCGTTACTGTTGTCGAAAGAGTAAACCCTCTGGAACTTGAAAAGGCTGTAGAGACAGTTAAGAGGGTAGCAGATCTTCCCGGTGTGAAGGCGATCCTTTTCGAGAGCCCCTGCGCTATGCTCTTTAAGCCCGAAAAGCCTCTGGCGGTTACTGATTCCTGCGTTGACTGCAGGATGTGCATCAAGGAGATCGGATGCCCGGGACTTATCGTTTCAGATAATAAAGTAAAGATAGATCCTTCCCTTTGTAACGGATGCGGACTCTGTTCACAGGTCTGCCCGGTGGGAGCTATCTCAAAGGAGGGATCTTTATGAGCACTAATATAGTTCTTTGCGGAGTAGGAGGACAGGGAACTGTCCTGGCATCCAAGCTTGTTGCTTCTGCAGCTATGAGCAAGGGCTTTGAGGTCAGATCTGCCGAGACTATCGGTATGGCACAGAAGGGGGGATCTGTAATGAGCCACCTGAGGGTGGGAGATGATGCCTTCTCTCCCATGATCGGTTCCGGAGAAGCAGATCTTATCATAGGATTTGAACCTTCCGAGACTGTCAGGATGCTGCCCTTCCTTAAGAAGGGCGGAGCGGTCATCACGTCAGACCGGCCGATAATGCCTGTTACTGCCGCATTAAAGGGATCTTCCTACTGTGGCAGCGAGATGACAGAGTACTTAAGGTCTTTCTCCGGTATCGGAAAGCTGGTAGTCGTGGATACTGAATCAGCAGTCCGGGAGATAGGATCTTCTAAGGCTATGAATATGGTCCTCCTGGGAGCCGCATCCCGTTCGGGACTTCTGGGAGATATCACCCATGAAGATATAATCGAGGCGATGAAAAGGAAAGTTAAGCCCCAGTTCGTGGAGATGAACATAAAGGCTCTGGAGTTTGTAAATATCTGATATTATTCGTGCTTTTCCAAAGGTTTAAACAGGGGGATATCAACGTCGGGAAGATCGCCGTAGATATCCTCTTCTTCGTTGGCCTTTAAGATCTCCGGAGCCTTGCTGTTGTCGTTCTCAAAAGGGTTCTCTCCGTAAAGTGTGACGAAGTGGGATGCTTTTTCGGAAGTAACATCAGTAAGGGTAAGGCTGGTCCTGATGGGCGTGGAATAGTCTTTGAAGCCTCCGGAGGTATCCCCTAAGTTGTTGGATCTATTGAGGGCATTTGCCACTATAAGCATGGTGATGGCTACCGCAAAGATGATCGAAGCGGCTACAGCCATGATATCGAATATTATTAAGGGTGTGACCATATCTTTATTCCTGCCTTTTCTTAACGTAAACGAAGGTGGATCCCGACTGGGTATCCTTCATGCTCTTCATGTACTTCTTAACTTTTGCCCATGCTACTCCCAAAACAGTTATTCCTATTCCCAGAAGATAGGCGGTGTACTTCTGCAACAGCTCCATGGTGGAACTATACAGGGAATCAGGGTGACCAAACAATATGCTTGGCAAGAACATGACAGCGCATATAAGGGCAAAGATGATCGCTGTCAGAGAGAAGACCTTTGTCCTGTTAAAGGGCAGGGTGCCTACCGTTTTTCCTGTCTGTCCGTTGACCAGTATGGTATTGGGTTTTCCCTCATAGGTGAAGGTATAGAACCAGCAGGGGAGCATGAGATAGACAAGATCTTCTTTGATGTCTACAGAGGGGCAGGACCTTACTACGGACTTATCCCTCAGGGGAATATCAGTCATGGCCTCACCCGCGAAAAGCT
>JAGAFH010000196.1 GCA_017612755.1 Clostridiales bacterium | reverse complement strand
GGTTCCTGGTTTGCCTATAAGGGAAATAAGATAGGTCAGGGTAAGGAGAATGCAAGACTTTATCTTATCGATCATCCTGAGGTCACATCAGAGATCGAGGAAATGGTAAGAGATTCCTATAAGCCTGCAGATCCTTCCGAACTTGAGGCTATCAATGACAGTGCAGCTGATGTGGAAGAAGACGATCTTTCTGATGACGATATCCTTGGTATCGATATGTGATATCTGACCTATGAATGACAAAGAATTGAGAAGTGGCGTATACGAAGGGATACGGCACATCGGTATCGGAATATATTCTTCCGGAAAGATCAGGGAATACCTTACCGGTAAAGGATTTGCTCCTGATGTTTCCTCCCGGGCTGTTGACGAACTCATTGAAAGAGGTTACATCGATGATATGAGGGCCGGAAGGAAAGTATTAAATTCCAGGACCGGTAAGAAACAGGAGAGTAAGAGGTTGCTCTATCAGCGGATGATCGCTGCAGGGGTTTCATCTGAATCTGCCAATATCATGCTCAGTGAGTGTGAAGATGATAATAAGACCTGCCTTATGCTCTATGACAGCCTTATCCCTGACAGGACATCACTTAAGGATGAACCTTCCGATATATCGAAAGCCCTGATAAAGAAAGCTATTTCCAGGGGGTATTCCTACGAAGTTGCCTCTAATTGCTTCGATAAGTGGTTTGACGATTGATATAATCACTGTTGATTGTGTTACAATCTATTCTGTTGCCGGAGGTAATGGATGGAAAGAGAAAACATAAGTATATCGTTGATCGCCCTGGGATGCTCCAAGAATCTTGTTGATGCGGAGTGTATGTCGGGAGATCTTAAGAAAGCAGGATATAATATCGTTGATGACATTAGGGACAGTGATGTTGTTGTCATCAATACCTGCGGTTTCATTGAATCAGCCAAGAAGGAAGCCATAGACACTATCCTTAATGCTGCTGACTTTAAGGCTTCTGAAATGTCCAAGGTCAAGAAGATCGTTGTTACCGGATGCCTGCCCCAAAGATATTCAAAAGATATCATTAAGGACCTCCCGGAAGTGGATATTGTCCTTGGAACATCCCATTACCAGGATATAGTAGAGGCGGTAGATTCTCTTTTTGCTGATGAGGACTTCAGGAAGGAATACGTTTCAGAGGCCGGCGGTATAGAGCATCTGAATAATGACCGTCAGATATCCACTTCAAGTTATGCCTGGCTCAAGATAGGCGAGGGATGCCTTAACAGATGCTCTTTCTGCGCGATCCCCATTATCAGGGGAAAGTTTGTATCAAGACCTCTGAAAGATATTATCGAAGAAGCTGAGCTGATTGCTTCCGGCGGTATAACCGAGATCATCCTGGCGGCACAGGATACGACCAATTACGGACTTGACCTTTATAAGAAAAGGACTCTTCCGGTGCTTCTGCGTGAACTTTCAAAGATAGAAGGCATTGAGAGCATAAGAGTCATGTACGGTTATATGGATGGTATAGATGACGAACTCATAGAAGAGATAAAGACTAATGATAAGGTCTGTAAATATCTGGATATCCCCATCCAGCACGGTGACGATCAGATCCTGAAAGCTATGCACCGGAAAGATATCGTAGAACTTATCACATCCCGTCTTGAAAGATTAAGATCTGAGATCCCCGGTATCATAATAAGGACCACTGTTATGGTGGGATTTCCGGGTGAGACTGAAGAACAGTTTTCTAATCTTAAAGAGAATCTTAAGAGATGGCGCTTTGACAGGCTTGGATGCTTTATGTTCTCTCCTGAAGAGGGAACGCCTGCCTATGATATGCCTGATCAGATCGATGAAGCTACCAAAGAACGGAGATATAAGGAAATATATGAGCTTCAAAGTGAGATCTCAAAGGAGTATAACGAAGCAAGACTTGATTCGAAAGTTGAAGTTATAGTTGATTCGGTCTCCGAAGATGGTATATTTTATCAGGGCAGAAGCTACGGCGAGGCTCCCGATGTGGATCCCGTCATAAATATAGCAGCTACTAAAGAGGAGCTTGTCTTAGGAAAACGGTATATGGTACGTATCGTGGACTGCTCCGAATATGAACTTACGGGGGTAACAATATGAATCTTCCCAATAAACTGTCACTTCTGAGGATAATCCTCATTCCGGTGACCATGCTCTTTATGCTTCCCATATCCATATACGGATTTGAGCCTGAAGGATGGAATGCCTTTATAGCCGAAAGGGGAATGCTGATCGCAGGTATCATCTTTATCATTGCATCCCTTACTGACTTCTTCGACGGTCAGATCGCCAGAAGATGCAATATGATCACAAATCTCGGTAAATTCCTTGATTCCCTGGCTGACAAGATGCTGGTAATAGCAGTTCTTATCGCATTTGTGGCAATAGGAAGGATCTCCCCCTGGCTTCTTATGATAATCGTGCTCCGTGAGTTTATGGTAACGGGCATAAGACTCCTTGCTTCCAAGGAGGGAGTGGTAATGGCTGCCAAGATGATCGGTAAGATCAAGACCACCACACAGATGATCGCAATTATCTATCTTATGTTCGAACCGACCCTTCTTAAGCTGGCCGGACTTCCTTACGGATATCCTGTTGAGATCAATGCTATCACTATCATCGGTAATATCCTTTTCTATATCAGCGTTATCATGACGGTAGTATCCGGACTTGATTATCTGATCAAAAACAAGGGGTACCTCAAAGAATCTTAACAATTTATAGAAATATTCCTAAATAAACTATTGACAATTAATAACTGTTCAATTAAAAAGTATTTGTGACGATTGCAGTGACAATCTGACATGGAGGTATAAAAAATGACTGAAGAAGAATTATTTGAAAGCATTAAGAAGCTTATCGTTGACCAGCTTGGTGTAGATGAGGGTTCCATCACAATGGAGTCATCTTTCGTTGATGATCTTAACGCTGACTCTCTTGACATGGTCGAGCTTGTTATGGCTATGGAGCAGGAGTTTGATGTATCTGTTCCCGATGAAGTAGCTGAGAAGGTTGCTACAGTCGGTGATGCTGTTGAGTACATCAAGGGCCTTGCAGAGTAATCAGAACAATAAAGAGAACTGAAGCTGGATGCACATCAGTGCATTCAGCTTTTTCTTTATAACGGTGACGATATGGAAGAGTTTGAGAAAAAGTTAGGTTACACTTTTAAAGACAAGTCCCTGCTTGAACTTGCGTTTACCCACACGACTTATGTTTTCGAACATGGTATGGGTCACCACATGTCCAATCAGAGACTTGAATATATTGGCGATGCTGTATTAGATCTGGTAGTGGGAAGAAAGCTTTACGATATGGTGCCTGAGGCTTCTGAAGGCTATCTTTCCAAGACCAGGAGCATTATAGTCTGCGAAAGATCCTTCGCAGCCGTATCCAGGACTTTGGGAGTAGGCAATCTCTTGAAGCTGGGTAAGGGAGAGGCTGCTACCGGCGGAAGTGACAAGGATTCTACTTTAGCTGATGCCTTTGAGTCAGTTATCGCAGCCGTATATTTCGACGGAGGATTTGAGGAGGCAGAACGGGTCATCCTTGAAAATCTTGACCAGACTATCAAAGATGCAGTGGACGGCAAGCTTTTCCTTGATTATAAGAGCCGCCTTCTTGAGATAGCCCAGAAGAAGAATAACCAGCACAAGATCAGGTTTGAGATAGTCTCAGAGACAGGCCCTGCCCATATGAGGGAGTTTGAGGCTGAAGTCAGGGCTGACGACGTTTTCCTTGCCAGTGCCACAGGTCACAGTAAGAAGGATGCTGAGCAGAACTGTGCCAAGCTGGCTATCGAAAAATATAATGAGATTTTTGGAGCATAACAGGGCTTTTTTTGTTATAATAGGTCGTTATTATAAAAGAAAGTATTAATTCGAGATGTATTTAAAGAAACTGGAGATTCAGGGATTCAAGTCTTTCCCCGAGTATACGCTTATTGAGTTTGATCAGGGCATGACTGCCGTTGTCGGACCTAACGGAAGCGGTAAGTCCAATGTTACTGACGCTATCAGATGGGTATTAGGTGAGCAGTCGGTCAAATCCCTCCGTGGCGGAAAGATGGAAGACGTTATCTTTAACGGCACCCAGTCAAGAAAAGCCATGAACTATGCTGAGGTTTCCCTTACTCTCGACAATTCCGATCATTTTCTCGATATAGAATATTCAGAGCTTCAGGTCACCAGAAGGCTTTACAGGTCCGGTGAGTCTGAGTATCAGATAAACCACGTTAACTGCCGTCTTAAGGATATCGTCAGGCTCTTCCTTGATACAGGTCTTG
>JAGAFH010000195.1 GCA_017612755.1 Clostridiales bacterium | reverse complement strand
GTGGTAGTATCGCAGTCAAAGGTCCAGATGAGAATATAGACACCGTCAGGATCTTTAAGCCTTGCATTGTTCTTAAAGTCCGATGGGCAGAAGATCTTGGCCTTGATCCAGTTATTGAACACCCCTATGGCTCTTTCCCTGGTGACCGTAAAAGGAATGACGGCCTGGGGCGCCATGACCCCTTCCGAATCATCCACGGGAAGCACAGTAGTAGAACCGCAGAAAGGACATCTGCCTGCTATCTGAAGATCGTCATTTACTGTCTCGGCACCGCAGCCCTGACATCTTACGATCTTGGTGGTCACCCCCCAGTCATAGCTTGCTCTCTCCTTTGCAGAGTCAAAGGAGAGCTCCTCTACAGTGGCTTCCGGGTTCTTTTCGATCTCACCCTTAAAGCCGCAGAACTGGCAGACCATCCCCTCATATTCGGGATCGTAATACATAACGCCGCCGCAGGACGGACACTTTTTCTCAGCCATGATCTATCCTCCCCTGATGCCAATTATATCAAAAGTATCAGAAAAGTATCGTTTGAGGTCATGGAATGATACTTTTTCGAGAATTATGCTAAAATGAGTGGCAATGGAAAAGAGAAAAGCACTTATAGCCATGAGCGGGGGCGTTGACAGCTCCGTTGCCGCCTACCTTACGAAGTCCATGGGGTACGACCCTGTAGGCTGCACCATGAAGCTCTTTGACGGAGAGGACAGTGAACAGGTCCTGTCGAAAACATGCTGCTCATTAAGTGACGTGGAAGATGCGGGAAGCGTCTGCAGAAAGCTGGGGATCCCCTATCACGTATTTAACTTCAAGGCCGAGTTCGGCGAGAAGGTCATAGATAAGTTCATACAGTGCTACAGCTGCGGCATCACCCCCAATCCCTGCCTGGACTGTAACCGCTATCTTAAGTTCGAGAAGCTCTATGAGCGGGCAAAGGTCTTAGGCTGCGACAAGATAGTCACCGGCCACTATGCCAGGATAGAAGACGAGAACGGAAGATTTCTCCTGAAAAAAGGTCTTGATGATACAAAGGACCAGAGCTATGTCCTCTATACCCTGACCCAGGACCAGCTTGCCCACACCCTTTTCCCTCTCGGGGAACTGACCAAGAAGGAGGTCAGGGAGATCGCGGAGCAGAACGGATTTATAAACTTCAATAAGGCGGACAGCCAGGACATCTGTTTCGTACCGGACGGAGACCACAGAAAGTTCATAGAAGAATATACGGGCAGAACATATCCGGAGGGAGACTTTATAGGCCCCGACGGAAACGTCATAGGAAAGCATAAGGGCATCATCGCCTACACTATCGGCCAGAGAAAAGGTCTTGGCGTTGCTTACGGCGAGCCTCTTTTCGTAAAGAAGATCTCCCCTGAAGACAACAGGGTCTACCTGGGAAGAGATGAGGAACTGTATTCCAATGAGACCGATGTAAGGGACCTTCATATCATATCGGGTGAAGTTCCGGCAGAGCCTTTCAGATGCAAGGTCCGCATACGTTATAAGCATAAGGAAAAAGATGCACTTGTAACTCCCCTGGGGGATGACAGGGCCCATATCGGATTTGACGAGCCCCAAAGGGCAATTACTCCCGGCCAGGCCGCTGTCTTTTATGACGGTGACGTAGTCCTGGGCGGCGGCGTTATCATCTGATCATCAGCCTATAGAACTGATTATAAAATCAACTGTTTCGCTTATCTGGACCTCATCCGTAACGGTCGCGGTCCCGTCACCTCTCTGCTGTCCGTAGCATCCGAACAGGGCATGGTTTCCGCCTTCGATGATATATTCATGATAATCATCCGGCGCATATTCCCTGCCGGCCTCAATCTTATCCCAGTCCACCACCTGATCCTCCGATCCCACGATCAGTATTTCTTCCAGGTCACCGGGAACTTCTCTTGTGGGGAAAGAAGCCAGAAGGACGATCCCCGTCAGATCCTCCGGATCTTCCGATGCCTGATATGCTGCCATGGCTCCTCCCAGGGAGTGTCCCCCCAGGTACCATCTTTGGTAATCATACATATCAAAGATCTCTTCTGCCGCATCGATATCAAAAAAAGCCATCCGGAAGGGCATCTTTACAAGGAATACATCGACGCCCCGGGAAGCCAGTTCCTTCAGAAGAGGGGCATATGAAGTCTCCTCTACTTTTGCCCCGGGATAGAACACCATTGCCGTGTCTTCGGAAGGGCCGTCAAAGAACCATCCGAAGTCAGTCCGGGAAACAGATACCGTTCCATCGGATCTCAGGGCATCAAGGGCCTTATCTTCCGCATGATAATAGACCGACAGATATATAAGAAAAGCTGCTGCCGGGATGGTTATGAGCAATAAAACAGTTATCAGGATCTTACAGGCTTTTTTCACGGTTACCCCCTAAAGGTCATGATACTATAAGCCCTTTCATGACGAAAGTCATATATCAAAACTATCTTTTGGCAGTGTTGCTGACATGCGGGGTTTTGTAGAATCATACTCAGAAAAGGGCACAGCCCCGGAACATGAGGTAGATAAAATGAAAACTGTAGTTAAACTCGACGGACTTATGAAGAAATACGACAACAGGGCAGTCGTTGACGGTCTCTCCCTTGAGATCAGGGAAGGCGAGATCTTCGGTCTTCTTGGCCCCAACGGAGCAGGCAAGTCCACCACCATGAACATGATCTGTTCCCTTCTTAAGCCCACGGCGGGAAGCATCGAACTTTTCGGACATGACATAAAGACCGAAAACAGGAAAGTAAAGCCTATGATCGGTTACATCCCCCAGGACCTGGCCATCTACGGAAACCTTAAGGCCTGGGAAAACGTGGAGCTCTTCACTTCACTTTACGGGATAAAGGGACAGAAGCTTAAGGACGAGATCGACAGATCACTGGAGTTCGTCGGACTTTCCGACAAGAGGGATTCCTTCGCCAGGACATTTTCAGGCGGTATGAAGAGAAGGCTTAATATCGCCTGCGCCCTGGGCCACAGGCCGAAGCTTCTTATCTTCGATGAGCCTACGGTAGGCATCGATCCCCAGTCAAGAAACTTCATCCTGGAGAAGATCAAGGAAGCAAACAAGGACGGCACCACAGTCATCTACACCAGCCACTACATGGAGGAAGTAGAAGCCATCTGTACAAGAGTCGCCATCATGGATAACGGAAAGGTAGTAGCCATCGGAACAACAGAAGAACTTAAGAACATGGTAAGAAAGACACCTGATGAGGACGTTTCCCTGGAGGAAGTCTTCCTGACTCTTACCGGTAAGAAATTAAGAGATTACGTGGAAGGATAAGGACATGAGCAGACTGTTTTATATAGCGAAAAATTACCTGAAGCTCATAATGAGATCGAAGGCCATGATCATCATTACGGTCTTAGGTACTATCATGGTAGTTGCTGCTCTTTCCAGCACCTTCCGCACCATTCTCAACGAAGCGGAAAAAGACACGGATTTCGCCATCGGATACCATATGGAAGACGACAGTATCTATTCCATTGCCGAGACTCAATTAGCAGACGGCTTTGAGACGGAAGGACTTACCGTCATAAAGTACATAGATGAAGATCCGGAAGAGCTCATAAAGAACGGAGATGTGGAAGTTTTTATCGATTTTGAAAAAGACTCCTATTCCATTACCGGAGACAAGCAGAAGCAGATAGATACCAGGGTCATCCAGTATGTACTCTATAATGTGGACAGTATGATGAACGGGGAGTTTCAGTCCGTTAAGGTCGATCCTGAAGAACTGGCGACCGTTGAGACTCCCACTGCCGAAGATTACTACGGTATCGTCCAGACTGTATATTTCATCTCTCTCTGCGCAGTATTCCTCACTCCCATCTTCATCAATGAGAGAAAAGGAAATATCGTTTCCAGATTTAAGATCTCCAGCGCATCGGGGACCCACTCTTATCTGGGCAAGCTCACGTCCTGCGTTCTTGTCTCCTGGATAGCCCAGACATTTCTTGCCACCGGAGCCCTTGTGATCCTTCTGGGAGTCCACATCGGCGTTCCTTTGGTAAGTATACCGGTCCTTATGCTGGCAACTGCAGCTTTCTGCGCCTTCGGTATGCTGTTCTTCATCATCTTTAAGAACCCGGCCGCTTCCATCGGACTCCTTTTCGGCATCCTCTGGTTTGCAGGACTTGTGGGAGGAACATTTGAAACATATATGTACTCCTCCTTTTCGGAGAGAGCCAAGGAAATGTCCCCCTACTATTTCCTCAACAGATCCCTGGTGGAGCTCTCCACTCAAGGATCCAGCGATTACATTCTTCCCTGCGTAGCAGAGATGACAGTCATCCTGATCGTTTCCGCCCTTCTGGGGATCCTTATCACCAACAAGAAGAAAGAGGTATAAACCTATGTTTATAAATGCATTGAAAATGGCAAAGTCCACCTGGAAGCTCATAGCCAGGAGCAAGGGATTTATCGTCTTCGGACTGGTCATTCCCATAATGGCAACGCTCTTCATAAATCTCTGGTTCAGGACACCCACCGTTGAGGCAAAGGAATCAGTATATGACCTTTCTGATCCGGATGAGCAGATCGTCTACCAGGTGGATTTCAACAGATATGCGGTAAAGGTCTATGACACGGTAATGAACGATAAGACCGAAAATATCTGCAGCAACTTAAACAGTGCCGGAATGTTCCAGATCTACAGGGCAGATGCCACAGATCTTACAGACGAGGAGATCATCAGCAGCTACGAAAGATCTGCCATGGAAGACCGTATCGGCGCAGTGGTCGTCTTAAGGGAAAACGAAGAAGACACAGAACTCTATTCTGTAGGCGATGATGATCGATTCGATATGTTCAGGGACAGCCTGGAGACTGCCCTGGCAAACGACGGGAAGACCCATACCGCTCCTGAGGTAACCTTTGTATCCGGTGATGGAGATGAGGTGGATTACTATAAGACAAGAAACTTCTCTTACTGTCTGGCATTTGCGTCCCTTTCCTTCGTATTCGGAGGCGTGCTGATCTTATCGACTGTATTGTCTGAGAAGAAGGACAAGGTCTACTCAAGACTTATGCTCACAAAGGCCACAAAGGCCGGATATCTTCTTTCCAAGATCATCCTCTCCGCTGCTCTTTCACTTTTCCAGACCCTGGTCATGACATTCTGTTTCCTGTTCCTGGTCAAGGTGGACATCGGAATATCTGCTTTCCAGTTCTTTGTTGTCATACTCCTGACCGGACTGGTATTCAACCTCATGAGCCTCTGCGTAGGTCTTTTCTTCAACTCCCTGGTCTCCGCATCAGTAACGTCTTTCGTTATCTGGAGTACTTCGGCTCTTCTTGCCGGTACATACTTTGACATCAGCGGAGCGACGGAACTTTACAAGAAGGTAGCCCTTCTTATGCCCCAGAGATGGGCCCTCTTCACCGTAACAAGGTTCATGGGAGGAGACTCCTCCGGATACTCCCTTATCCTTTGCGTAACAGCTGCTTATTTAGTTATAATATTCGTGGTCGGTGTCCTGGGACTCCGGCTGCAGGAAGATGAATAAGGAAGGATAGTTTATTTGGACAGCCGCCTGAGAAACAACTACTTTATCGTTGTTAAGACATTGTGCGTATTAGCCCTTGCCTTAGGCGGAACTATGGATCATCTGAACGATACATCCAAAGCAGGTCTTACCTTTCTGGCCTCCGCGTTATTTCTCTTTTTCGCCATAATGCCGGAGATAGACAATAAGGTACAGAAAAGAAAGATAATATGGTCTTTAGGAGAAGGAGCAGCGGCAGTCTTTGCCCTGTTCCTTTTTCCCTTTATAGGAGTCTGCTTTCTGACCGTCACATATCTGGACCTGGTCTCAGAGCTCGACGCGGTCTTCTACTCCGGCGTGTTTTGCCTGCTCCTACTTAAACTGTTTTTCGAGATCAATATCGGAACATGTATCCTTGTAATGATGTTTCTCATCCTCCTTTACTATCAGCAGAATAAGATCGTCTCCTGGTACGAGAAGGTCTCCAAAGACAACATCGTCCAGGAATCAAAGCTCAAATCAGATATCGAACATACAAAGATCGAACATAAAGATGAGCTCAACAAGTCCAGGCTCATGCACGAAAACGAGCTGCTGGAGGAAAAGGGCAGGATATCCCAGGCTCTCCACGACAAGCTGGGCCACAGTATAAACGGCTCCATCTTTAAGCTGGAGGCGGCAAAAGTCCTTATAAACAAGGAACCGGAAAAGAGCGAGACTATCCTTCAGGAAGTCATCGACAACTTAAGGGGCAGCATGGATGAGATAAGGGTCATCATCAGAAACGAAAGACCCGACAAAAAGAGGATGGCACTTAAGTCATTACAGGCCCTTCTTAATGAGTGCGAAGAAGAGTACAACATAAAGACCAGCCTTGAGATAAAACAGGACGACAGGAGCATACCGGAAAACATCTGGGAGATCATCCTGGACAACGCTTTCGAGGCAGTTACAAATGCCCTTAAATATTCAAACTGCACCGAGATCTCCATCAGCATCAACGTGCTGGGAGAAGTGGTAAGGGCCACCATAAAAGACAACGGAAAAGGTGCCATGGGCGGCATAGAGGAAGGCATGGGCATACAGGGTATGAAGGACCGTGTCAGGAAAGTAAAAGGTTATATAGATATCGAGTCAATGGGCGGGTTTACCATCAATATGATCCTTCCCATAACTAAGGAGAATAAGGAGGCAGATAATGGAACCGATCAGAGTTCTGATAGCTGATGACAGTGATTTTGTAAGAGACGGCATGAAGATCATCCTTGATATAGACGATGATTTCGAAGTAACAGGCTGTGCCGCCAACGGAAAAGAAGCCGTGGAGATGGCCAGGAAGACACCCTGTGACGTGGTCCTTATGGACATTCAGATGCCTGTCATGGACGGTATCGAAGCCACCCGTATCTTCACAGAGGAAAACCTGGGAAAGGTCATGATCCTCACCACCTTCGACGATGATGAACTGGTGGAAAAAGCTGTTAAGGAAGGAGCCAAGGGTTACTTCATAAAGAACCATAAACCTGAGGATCTTAAGCAGATGATAAGATCCATCCATCAGGGTGCCCGGGTCATGGACGAGGAGATCTTCGACAAGTTCGTAGATGCGGGAATAAGACCCAACAGCAACTTCGACAAAGACAAGTACACCGCCAGGGAGATCGAGATAATCGAAGCGGTCGCCTCAGGTCTTTCCAACAAGGAGATCGCGGAAAAGCTCTTCATATCGGAAGGCACCGTCAAGAACTACATAAGCCAGATCCTCCTGAAGGAAGGTCTGGCCCACAGGACCCAGCTGGCAGTCTACTACCTCACCGGAAGGAAGTGACACACGGGGACGTATCTCCAACTGACACATTTTGGCACATGGGGACAGTTCTCAACCCAACAAAAAAGGAGCGTTGCCGCTCCTTTTCTCTTATTCTTTCAGTAAAGCAACTATCCACCTGGGATCCGGGGCCTGCATATTTTCGTTAAGGGCCATCTCCTCCATTATCCCCTGGACCGTGGCCCAGAAACATGTGGCGAGAAGTTCGGGATCCCCCTTGCGGAACACTCCCTCTTTCTGTCCCTTTTCGATCATCTTAGCCGTCTCGGGAACTCCGCTGGCAGAGAGGGCGATCTTTCTTGCCTCCTCCGGCATTCCGGTCCTTCTTGCCTGTCCCATAAGAACGAACATATTGAATACCCAGGGCTGTTCCTTAGAATACTCAAAGAGCCGGGTAAGGAAGGACTCAAAGAAGACTGTCGGCGGAATATCTGCCATCTTCTCTGTAGACTTGGTGGCTGCAGCTCCCATCTTAACGAGTTCGATGAGAAGCTCTTCCTTTGACTCAAAGTAGTGGAACAGAAGGCCGGTGCTCATGGGAACAGCGGAGGCGATATCTGAGATCTTGGTCTCGTAGTAACCTCTCTTTACGAAAAGCGTAAGTCCCGTCATCAGGATAGCATTGCGTCTTTCTTCTTTCTGTTCTTTTCTGGTCATACTGTTTCCCCCTGACAAATGGCCTTTTAAATATTTATATCCCTACGGAGGTTTTTAAGCAATCTCTGAATTGCAAACTTTCCGCTGGCAACTGCAACAGGAAGTCCTCCGGGAGAGTTTGTCCACTGGCCTGCAAGGTAGAGGTTGTCGATGCCCTTAAGCTTACCCTTAAGTCTGATCTGCTTACCCTCAGGTGTAGTAACAAAGCTCATGTAGCTGCCGTGGTATGCATTACAGTAACGCTCATATGTAAGAGGTGTCCAGCAGTCAAGGAACTCCATGTCGGAGGAAAGCTCAGGATAAGCTTCTACGATCCTTGCAGTTACCTGTGCGATAAGTTCTTCCTTAACTTCCTTGTACTCTTCAGCGGAAAGACCCTTCCAGAAACCGTAGTCCTCATCTGTCTGGGAGATACATGTCTGGATGAC
>JAGAFH010000194.1 GCA_017612755.1 Clostridiales bacterium | reverse complement strand
GCATATGGTATATACATTGGTAAAAATGACAGTTGCGATGACTTGTATGATGCTTATATCACTGATCTCGATATAGATGATCCTGATCCAACACCTACCAACACCCCCAAGCCTACGGCTACAAATACCCCTACACCTAAGCCTGCGACGGCTACGAATACTCCCAAGCCTACTAATACGCCTAAGCCTACTACGGCAGCGGCTACAAATACTCCTGTTCCCGCTGATTCCGGAAACAGCAGTTCGTCCAATGATGACGACGACGAGGATGATGATGACGATGACGAGGATGCAGTAGAGACGACACAGACATCTGCTACTTCCGAAACATCCGAGACCTCTGAGACATCAGAGACATCTGAAACATCTGATGCGGCTGAGACTTCTGAAACAGAGGAGCCCATCATCGTTATAGCTGAGGACGGTTCCGAAGTAACAGCTACTCCCACACCTACCCATTATCCCAAGGCTGCAGGAATGCTCAAGCCTGTGGATGAAGACGGAAACTTCCGTTTCCCCTGGTGGATCCTGGTAGTGCTGGCTCTTCTCGGGGCATGCGTATTCAGATACCGCCAGCTAAAGAAAGAGAAAATGTCCGGCAAGGACATCGCTTATTATTTCATTCCCGGAGGGATCATCGGAACTGTTGCCGAGAAGATACGTCCTTCCAAGGGTACACCCATACCCCAGGCTGACGGCCCTGAGGTGGTGAACGGTTATCTCAAGAAATCCAATACTGCGTCTATCAGACCCATGTATTCCAATACACCTGCTGCCAGGGCTGCCGATAAGGAGATGAAGCCTTCGTCTTCTTCAGGAACTCCTGCATATAACGGACTTAAGGCTCCCATCAAGAGGCCTTCCTCCGCACCTGCCAAGACAGCTGCTCCCGTATCTAAGGGCGCCGCTCCTGCAGGGACCAAGCCTGCAGCTCCCGTATCCAAGCCTAAGGGCACGGCCAATGTAGGAAACAAGACAGCTGCCGAGATGGCTGAAATGGCCAGGATCAAGGCTGAGGAGAAAGCAATTGCTGCACGGGAGGCTGCAAAGGCCGCCGAGGCTGCCGCTGCTTCCGCAGCTGCCGGAATAGTTGAGCAGAAGACGGAAGCTCCTAAGACGGCTCCCAAGGCTGCATCTAAGCCGGCTCTTTCCAAGCCCGCTCCCAGAGGAGCTGCAAAGGTCGGAGAAAAGTCTGCAGCAGAACTTGCCGAACTTGCCAAGAAGAAAGCTGCCGAAAAGGCAGCAGCCAATAAGACCACATCTGCAGCCCCCGGGCTGAAAGCACCTATCAAGAGACCCAAATCCCTGTCTTCCAACAGAGCTGTTGCAATGGCAGCAGCCGCTGAAGCAGAGGGAGAGAAAAAAGAAGAAAGGAAGACGGACCCCTCTGATAAAGGTCCGTCGGACAGTACAAGAATGAACGCAGATAAACCGGTGATCAAGACTTCAGGACCTGCTCCCAAGCCCCCCATCAAGAGACCTAAGAGCATGTCCTCCAACAGGACTGTAGCAATGGCTGCAGGAGCTGAGGAGAAGACACAGACACAGAGCACGGATTCGGGGATCACTGCATCTGCAGGATCGCCTTTCAACCGTCCTGCACCTTCAGCTGAACCTTCGGCCGCACCGTCGCCTTTTGCTGCACCTGCAGCAGCTCCGGTCACTCCTTCAGCCGGCTCGCCTTTTGCAAAGAGAGATCCCGGCGCACCTTCTCCCTTTAAGCCCATGGCTCCTAAAGCGCCTGAAGAAGATAAGGAAGACCGTCCTTCCCCTTTTGCACGTAAGGACTCTTCTGCATCTCCCAGTCCCTTTTCGAACCCCAGGCCCGCAGCACCGGCACCTGCCAAGGCAGTTGAGACTCCTAAGCCTGCAGCTCCTTCCAGGAGTGCAGAACCTGCGGCTCCTACCAGATCTCCCATGCGTGTAGGAAAGGCTGCCTCATCGTCCTCAGAAAAGAGGATCGCAACGCCTTCCACTCCCATCAATCCCACAGGCGAATCCCTGGAGAATAAGGTCAGGGAAGAACCCCTGTCCGGATGCAGATCTGCTGACGAGATCGTCTTTGACAGATCCCAGCCCAGCACTGCTGCAGCCGTCACTTTCAGAAAGCAGCTGGAGAACCAGGAGTATGCACCTTCCATTGCTACTGCGATAGTGCCTCCTGTCATCGAAAAGAAAGAGCCTGAAAGAGCAAATCCTTTCAAGCCCGCCCAGAAGGCCCCCATCAAGAGGCCTCACAACGGATCTCCCTTTGCGGCTCCCGCAGAGGAAGAGGCAGAACCTGAAACTCCCGCACCCGCTCCTTCTGCTCCTGCTAACCATGTACCTGTCGTAGGCATCTTCAACGGTGTCATGCCCATAAAGAAGGAGGAATCTCCTTTCAAGCCTATCAGCAGCAAGGATGATACAGCACCCAACGGACTTAAGGCTCCCATCAAGAGACCTGCCAGCGCATCAGTCAACCATGCGGCTGCCATGAAGGCTGAGGCAGAACATCAGCCCGAGGCTGTTTCCCCGAAGGTTGAAGAACCTGCGAAGATCAGTCTTACAGCCGCTCTTGCTGCTCCCAGTCTTGAGGAAGCGCCTGCTCCCGTAAGAAAGACATTTACTCCTCTGGCTCCTATCCCTGCGGAAAAGACCAAGCCGGAGATCGACCCTTTCAAGCACAACAGCGCTCCGCAGGAGCCTGCTCCTTCTGAAGACAACGGATCTTCCAGAGGCGGACTGTTCGGGTTCTTTAAGAGGTAAGAGCTGTCTTGCAGATGGAGGATAAGAGGAAAAACATTGCCATAATAACCGGGGCATCTTCCGGTATCGGAGAGTCCTTTGTAAAGTATGTGGCTGAGGATAAGGGCCTTTTCGGAGGATCCCCCCTCGAAGAGATCTGGATAGTTGCAAGACGTGAGTCCAGACTTCTCGAACTTAAAGAAAAGCTTTCAGACGACAGGATCAGGGTAGTTCCCTGTGACCTGTCGTCTTCTGTTGATAAGATAGAGGATCTTCTTAAGCAGGAGGATCCCCGGATAGGACTTCTTATCAACTGCGCAGGGCTGGGGAAGAAGGGCCCTGTTGCGGACAGGCCAGCCGGGGATCTTGAAGATACTCTCGATCTTAACTGCACCGGCCTGTCGGTCCTTACCAGGATCTGCCTTCCCTATATGATCTCCCGGACTTCTCCCTTTTCGAGAAAGGACGGCCCCAGGATCATTAATATCGCTTCCTCTGCGGCATTTCTCCCCCAGCCGGGATTTGCATCTTATGCCGCTTCCAAGTCTTTCGTAGTGTCCTTTTCGAGAGCTTTGGATATGGAGCTCCGCCCCCAGGGCATCGCTGTCACTACCGTGTGCCCGGGACCCGTCAGGACGGAATTTGAACAGCTTGCAACAGACGGAAAGTCAAAGGACTTTACCGGATTTAGAAAATATGTGTCGGCCGATCCCGGCAAACTCGCAAAAGCCTCTCTCCGGGCCTCCAAAGCCGGAAGGCATATGTTTGTCTACGGGATCTCACAGAAGGCTTTGCACCTGGTATCCAAGATAGTTCCTTCTTATTGGATCATCAGGATGGAAGGGGCAGCCCTGAACAAAGCCGGCAATGAAGGAGAAACAGCTAAATGATCGATGTATCAAACGTAGGGCTCCGTTTTGGCGCCCGTAAACTCTTCGAGGGCGTAAATATCCAGTTCAACAAGGGATATTGCTACGGGATAATCGGAGCCAACGGAGCGGGAAAATCCACTTTCCTGAAGATAATCTCAGGAGAGATAGAGCCCCAGAAGGGATTTGTAAACATCCCCAAGAACGAGCGCCTGGCAGTCCTGGAGCAGGACCACTTTAAGTACGATGAATTTAACGTAAGGCAGACAGTCATCATGGGCCATAAAAGGCTCTATGAGATCATGTGCGAAAAGGAGAGGCTCTACTCCAAGACAGACTTCAACGACGAAGACGGCATCCTTCTGGGTGAACTGGAAGGCGAGTTTGCCGAGCTGGACGGATGGTCTGCCGAGGCCAATGCGGAGATGCTCCTTCAGGGTCTGGGCCTGGGAGCTGATTTCTATGAGCGTCCCATGAAGGATCTGACCGGAGGACAGAAGGTGAAGGTGCTCCTGGCCCAGGCACTTTTCGGAAATCCGGATTATCTTCTTCTTGACGAGCCTACAAACCACCTGGATCTTAACAGCTGCCGCTGGCTGGAGAACTATCTCATGGACTATGAGAACTGCGTCCTGGTAGTTTCCCACGACAGGCATTTTCTCAATAAGGTATGTACCCACATCGTGGATATCGACTTCAGTAAGGTCACCCTCTTCCAGGGCAACTACGATTTCTGGTACGAATATACCCAGCTGTCCTTAAGGCAGCTTAAGGACCAGACAAAGAAGATCGAAGCCAGAAGGAAAGAACTTCAGGAATTCATTGCCAGGTTCTCCGCCAACGCTTCCAAATCGAAGCAGGCTACCAGCCGTAAGAAGCTCCTTGAGAACCTGGAGCTTCCCGAGGTCACCCAGTCTTCAAGAAGATATCCCTTCATCTCCTTTACCCAGGAGAGGGAGATCGGAAATGATGTTCTTTTCGTAAGGAACCTGACGGCTGAGAAGGGGAGGAGACAGACTTTAAACGATATCTCTTTCACTATGGAAAAAGGTGACCGTATAGGTATCGTAAGTAAGGACGAGGTGGCCATTACCCAGCTTCTCGATATCCTGGCGGGAGTATGTCCCGAAGAGGAGTATCAGGGAGAGGTCAAGTGGGGCGTCACTACTTCCAGATCTTATCTGCCCAAGGACAATTCGGAGTTTTTCGATGACTGCGACCTGACTTTGGTAGACTGGCTGAGGCAGTATTCCAAGGACCAGAACGAAAGTTATGTAAGAGGCTTTCTGGGAAGGATGCTCTTCTCCGGCGAGGAGGCCCTTAAGAAGGCCAGCGTCCTCTCGGGAGGAGAGAAGGTGAGATGCATGCTCTCAAGGCAGATGCTGGTAAATGCCAACGTCCTTATCTTCGACGATCCCACCAACCATCTGGATCTGGAGGCCATAACGGCTCTGAACGAAGGTATCAAGAAATTCCCGGGCTCTATCCTCTTTTATTCCCACGACCGTGAGCTGGTAAATACGGTAGCCAACAGGATCATCGAAATCGTACCTGAGGGTATCATCGACAAGCGTATGGAATACGATGATTACCTTGAGTGGCGCGCCTCCGGGGTGGTATAATCGGGCTATGGAGCTTTCAGAAAGCAGAGGTGACTTAAATGGTAACTACTGATTTTGCAAGCATCTACAAAGGTGTTAAAGACAAGGTATCAAAGGCGTCTTTCTCCGACAACTTTGTGGCGACCCAGATCACTATCGATGAGAGCTCTCCTCTCTATGTCAGGGTCGAGGACAAAACAGCCGAAGTTGCGCCATACGAATATAACGATGCATCTTTCTATATCGACTCTTCCGCAAAGGTCTTTGCCGATATCTTAAACGGGAAGAAGGACATCTATAATGCTATAGCTGACGGAAGCGTCAGGATCAACGGAGACGCTGCAGCTGCCGTTCTCTTTATCAGAGCTGTGTTCTAACGGCTGACATCCTTGGGGGGATGAGGTTTGCCTGCGTTATGCATTTTGGGGATCGCATAACTCAGTAGGAACATGATTACTAAAAAAGCTCGTAAAGGAAAAACGACTATGAAGCTTAACGGGATATTTAAAGATAATATGGTGTTCCAGAGGGACACTGACATAAGAGTATTCGGTGAGACAAAAAAGACCGCCTCCAAGGTGGTTCGCTGCAGCCTGACGGATAAGTCCGGAGCAGTGGTTGCCAAGGGCGAGACAAGGCAGATCAGTAATGAAGGATCTTTCCTGGTGGAACTGCCTCCCCTTCCCAAGGGCGGTCCCTACACCCTTTCCGTAAAGGCCACAAGGGAAAAAGAAGAGATCCTCGAAAACGTATATATCGGCGAGGTCTGGATCGCCGGCGGTCAGAGCAATATGGAATACCCGCTCATAAGAAGCGAGTTTGCATCCATGATCGTTCCCAGATGTCCCGAGACCAATATCCACTTCTATAACATTCCCGCTTTCGGAAACTATAATGAGGAACAGGCAAGAGCTGAAGAAGAGTCCCGTTGGGACGTTATCAATAAAGACACCTGCGGGAACATGAGCGCTGTTGCCTTCTATTTTGCTAAGAAGGTCCTTGAAGTCCTTAAGGATTCGGAGGAGGATCTTCATATCGGCATCATCGGATGCTATCTGGGAGGCACCAATATCGCCTGCTGGCAGAGTATCGATTCCCTTATGAGGACCAAGGAAGGGAAGGCGTATATAACTGAGTTCGACAGACAGGCTTCCCGCTTTTCAGAAGAAGAATACCTTGAGATGAAAAAGGAGTACGATGCTGAGAACGATGCCCACATGGTAAGGCTCAACAGGCTCCTTAAGAAGAATCCCTACATCACATACGGAGATGCGGAAAAAGAGATCGGTTCCGGCGCCTGGCCGCCTCCCTGCGGTTATCTTTCCGACAGACGGCCGGGAGCTCTTTTCGACACTATGGTCTTAAGGATAGTTCCCTATTCCGTTAAGGGCGTCATCTTCTACCAGGGAGAGACTGATGCGGAAGATCATGCAGATGAGTATGCAGCTGTATTTACCACTCTTATCGAGGAGTGGAGGGATATGTTCTGCAATTGGGATATGCCTTTTATATTCTGCCAGCTTCCCATGTATACCACCAGGGACAGAAAGTTCATGGGATACGACGATCTTAAGTGGCCCAAGCTCCGGGCCCAGCAGCATAAGGTGGAGAGGACTGTTCCCAATACCTATATGGCAGTCCTTGCCGACTGTGGCGAGTTCAACAATATCCACCCATGTGACAAGAAGACACCGGGTGAAAGACTGGCCCATTTGGCTTTGAGATTTGTCTACGGTCAGGAAAACCTTCCCGCAGTAGCTCCTTATGTGGTGGATGTAAGAAGGGGAGACGGTGTGGAGATCACATTTGAAGGTGACTTCTCCCATCTTAATTTCCATCCTAAGTTTACGGTGGATGAATCTCCCTTTGAGATCGAAGATGAAAGGGGACAGTTCCATCCTGCTTCCGCCTCTGTGGATTTCGACGGAAAGACCGTCCTTATCAACTGCAGTGAAGTAGATGTGGCATACGGCGTCAGATATGCATTCTTCAGCTACGGCATGGCCAATCTCATAACCGATACCGGCCTGGCTGCCGCTCCCTTCAGCGCTACGCTGGACAATACGATAGGAGAATTCTACTAAATTCCCCAAAAACTAATAGATTCGCACTAAAACAGGGAATCTTTTCCGCAATAGCGGAAGGATTCCCTGTTTTTTGCAATTTCGTTCCCCGATTGGGGAATATCTGTAACAATTCCCGGAAAAGCCGGTTTTGATTCTCAAATCTGAGAATCTTTTTGAGAGTTACTTATCCGGCAATTCTATTATTTGGTAACCGTAGGCATTTACGATGACGGTGCCGCTTTCGTGGACCGTCTCAGTCTTTACGTTCATGGCATAATTCTTATGGACATGGCCGTGGACCATATACCTGGGCATTGTGATCTTCATAAGCCTGTTGAATGCTTCGAATCCCCTGTGGGGCAGGTCTTCCAGATCCCCGTATCCCTTGGCGGGAGCGTGGGTCACCAGAACATCTATACCTCCTCTTAAGGCGGACTTGGCGGCAAGTCTTGAAGCCCTGAAGTTCATATCAAAAGGGGAGTACATATTCTTGACCCTGTTGTTATAACGGAGGCATCCGCCCAGACCGGCAAAATTGTATCCTTTGAACCTGTAGATCTTATCTTCGATACAGATGCCGCCCAGAGGGGGCTTCTTTATAAAATCATCGTCGTGGTTACCCATAATGTAGATCATGGGGGCGCCTACCATAGTCATGAGAAAATCCAGGTAGTCACTCTTAACATCTCCGCAGGAGACGATGAGCTCAACTCCCTCCACCCGGTCTTTCCGGAAGAAGTCGTAGAGACGTCTGTCTTCGATGTCTGCGACTACTAAGATCTTCATGTTGCTGCAGATCCTCCTCTTCCGACGATAGGCATTCCGTTGGCCTTAACTGTCTTCTGGGCATTTTCGGTCAACTCCTCGAAAGTCGGAATGGAACCTATGACATTGTCATTGAGCCAGTTCATGTTGATGATCTCTTCGTTGGAAAGCCTGGGACTTGTGGCATTTTTTATTATGCCTTCCTGGGATCTGAGCTCTCCGTCAAAGGGATTACAGATATCAGCTGTTATAGTCTTTCTTATGGCCGATGCCATCTTATTGGTGGCATAGGGGATGGTGTCGCAGCGGAATACGTCGATAACGCCCGAGGTCATGCCCCACCAGTAGTTGACAGCCTTGTCCTTAACATCTCCTTCCCCGGTAGCCGATTCGGCATCCCAGGCATTATTCAGGATAGTCTGGACTATGAGCTCGTAGTACTTACCCCAGTTCCAGACCGGGAAGGCCAGGTTGGTTATCTCTCCGTTGTCGTCAACGGAATATAGGCCATACTCGTTATCGCTCTTGTTCTGGGGCTTGATAAGGTCAGGTCCCGACACAAGTCTCAGATCGTTTTCCTTTATGTACTCTCTCCAGTATCCCTCCTTAAGGCAGGACCAGGTGAGATAGATCTTTGCTTCGGGGTCGATCATCTGGGCTCCGATGGCAAAGGCGTTTATGTTGGCGATATTGCCGCAGATGGGATAGGTGGATACATATCCGATCCTGTGGTCTTTTGCCAGGGTGGCGGCGATGACTCCCAGTACGAACTTGGCTTCGTACATCCTTCCGTAGTAAGTCCTCACAAGACCGTGGGACAGATGTACGGAACAGTTCAGGAACTTCACGTTGGGATGTCTTACGGCGGCGCTCAGGGCCGGTTCCATCTGGACCGGGGAGGTGGTGATGATAAGATCTGCGCCGTCATCAGCTGCCGCATCGATAGCTTCGTCGAACTCCTCCTCTTCAACGCTGCATTCGCAGGTAAGGGTCTTAACTATGCCGGGGAAAGCGGCCTCCAGATATTTTCTTCCTTCTTCATGGCCGTTTACCCATCTGGATTTATTGGAATCTCCCTCGTAGAGGAAAAGCACCTTAAGAGGGTTCTTTTCGCTGTAGGAAGGCTTCTTAATGAGGGTGTCGATGATGGGGATCGCATTCTTCTTCTGAAGCTGGGGCTCCTCGGAGAAAGCTATCTGGTCACCGTTGGCCTTGATCCTGATCTCCTGCCAGATGGGGGTGAGATTCTTTTTGATCTCATCGGGAGGAGTGTTTATCAGGCTCTCGTATTTGTAGATGCCGATATAGATAAGAAATGCATCTCCTACCGTGATGGACAAGGTCTTTCCGCCCCCTGCCAGATATGCAAGGGTGAAGTTATAGAATGCGGACTTAAGATCCATGAGCGTATCTTCGTCCCAGGGTTCCTCCAGGTCCTTTCCCATGGCTTCCGCCAGTTTGTCGTAGCAGCCGGGCTCGGAGAAGGTAATGTCGTATATAGAGGTGCACTTGAAGAACTTAAGAAATTCGTAGTAGATGATCACCTCCGGGTCGTCGGACTTGGGAGGCAGTACTCTTGTTACTGTCGCAAGGATAGTGGGCTGCTCCAGGAACTTAAGGACAGATACCCTTTTGTTTCCCTCGCCAACATAGAACTTGCCCATGAACTCGGTGACCTTGATGGCATCGTCGATACCGTGCTCCGTCTGGTAGTTCATAAGGCTCATCCACTTGGCGGCGAACTCCGTCTCAGGGCCTAAGAGAGGCATGAAGTTTCTGGCAAAAGCGTCCTGACGGCCTTTTGTCTCGGTACCGACTACGAGATACAGAGGGATCTCCCTTGTTCCCACGGATTCCTCGATCATGGTAGTCCTGCTGCCCACCATATAGTCAAGAGCGGGCAGGTAAGGATAGTGGCCTTCGCTTAAGGCCTTCTGATATTCCTTGTTTCCCAGTTTCCTGGCTTTAAGATAATCTTCGTTAGTAGTTGGCATTATCTGTCCCTTCTTTCTTCAGGCGATGTTATTTTAACACCGCAGGGAGGAAAGCCCGTATCGTGAAAATGACCATAATTATCAGGCTTTTGCATGTGATTGAAGGTAATCTGCCGCATCGTTTATGGCCTCATCGATGTCGGAACCTACATCTACGTCCAGGGGCTGCTTCTTAAAGAGTATATCGTACATTACGGGTACGATGTAAAGTGTCATGAAGGTGGCGTAAAGAAGTCCGGCCGCAATGACCACTGCCATTCCCCGTCCCAGCTGGGAAGCCATTCCGGATCCGAAGATCATCATGGACATGGCGAGGATGGTGGTAAGGGCCGTCATCAGGATAGGCCTCATCCTGGTGATACCTGTGGCCACAAGGGCCTCTCTTCTCTCAAGGCCGCCGATACGGAGCCTGTTTACATAGTCGACGAAAACGATACCGTTATTAACGACTGTTCCCATCAGCACGACAAATCCCAGAAGGGACAGCATGGACAGGGGAATGCCTGTAATAAGAAGTCCGATAAGACCTCCTGTAAAGGCAAGGGGGATAGTGAACAGGATGATAAGGGGCGACAGGAGGCTCTGGAACTGGGCTACCATGATCAGGTAGATGAACAGGAGGGCAAGAGCCGCCATCTCCAGCATCTGGACTACCATCTCCATGACTTCCGTGGACTCGCCGGAGATCTCAACTGAGTAACCTCTGTCCAGGGTCTCGTTGTAATCATCGAGCTTAGGTCCCAGCTCTCTTGAGATAAGGGTCGCATTATATCCTTCTTCCACCGAAGCGGAAACAGTTACATATCTGGTGAGGTTCTCTCTCGAGATGGAGGATGAGGATGTGGTCTCTATGACTTCCGCAAACTCTGAAAGGGTGTGGATCTTGCTCTCTTCTTCCTCCTCTTCCTCTTCTGCGGCCTCTTCTTCAGCTTCATCAGTCTCATCATCTTCCGTCATATCCTCAAAGGCGGAAGCCATATCGGAATAGTCGGCCGTATCAGCTCCTCCGGTCATATCCACTTCTTCGAATTCTATATCCATCAGGTCTTCTTTTGTGATGGTATCTGTATTGTCTACGATATTGACCTTCATCTCGGTGCCGTCGATGGTGACGGTGGTGGCTGTGACTGATGTGGAAGTGTGACCTGCGATTCCGGCATAGATCTGGGCTACCGTAAGACCATATCTCATGGCGGCGTCACGGTCGACGATGACCTGAAGGGTGGGATCTCCCTCGCCGAAGGAATCCCTCACTTTGGTAAGTCCTTCCTGTCCTTCTAAGATCTCCCTTACATCTCCGCTGATCCGCTCAAGTTCGTCATAGTTATTGCCGTAGATCAGGACCGATACTCCGGAAGATCCCATCATGGACGACATGGATCCCATGGAGTCTGTCTCGACCGTGATCTTACATCCGGAATCTGAGGTGGCGCTCTCAATATCTGAACTGATCTGGGCCATCTTTTCGGCTGAGGCTCCCTCATCGGCCAGGGCGTAGCATACATATGTCCCGTAAGAGTCGTCGGAAAGACCTGCCATCAGGAAGCTGGTGGTGCTTCCGGAGTCCATGATACCGATATCGTTTATGCCCTGAACGGAAAGGATATCATCCATTATCTCGTCAACTTTGAGATAAGACTCCTCACGGGTCATCTCCTCAGGGGTGACGATGGTTATGTTAAGTTCGTTAGTCGTTATCTCCGGTATATATACGATACCCATCCGGAGTACTTCATAAACGGAGAAGGCCAGAAGGGATACGGCTATGATGAGGGGCACTACTTTAAATCTGAGGCACCAGGAAAGGCTCTTGCCGTAAACCCCCAGTACCTTGTCGAAAAGCTTATGCTCCTTGGGGGTGGTGTTTTTCATGATAGTGGAACAGGAAGCCGGCACTACGCTCATGGCGATAACAAGGGAAGCCACCAGACAGTAGCCTACCGAAAGGGCCAGAGGATAGAGAAGAGATTTGACCGTTCCCGTAGCGAAAACGGCAGGGAAGAATACACAGATGGTGGTAAGGGTAGAGGCGATGATGGAGCCTCTGACCTGCTTTGCTCCCTGTACTGCGGCCCTGGGCGCGGGAAGTCCCCTTCCCCTGAGCCTGAAGATATTCTCCATTACGACTACCGAGTTGTCTACCAGCATTCCTATACCCAGGGACAGGCCCGACAATGTCATCATATTAAGTTCCAGTCCCGTAAAGTACATAAGGACTATAGCCAGGAGTACGGAAAGGGGAATGGAGATGGCGACTACGATAGTCGGTTTCACATCCCTAAGGAAGATGGCCAGGATGATTATGGCCAGTAGGGCGCCTATGATGATGCTCTGGAAAACGCTCTCCACGATCATGGAGATGTAGACTCCCTGGTCCACCAGATTGATGGTGTGCATCCCCGGGTTATCCTCCGCCAGGGTGTCGAAGGCTTTATTACAGAGTTTTGAAACGTCATTTGTTCCTGCGCTGGATGATTTGTAGATACAGAGGATGATGCCGTCTGATCCGTTGAGCTTCGTATAGCTGTCATCGGCATTGTCAATCACCGTGATATCGGCGATATCCTCCAGCCTTATTGTACCGATAATGTCATTGTCCATAAGAAGGGAGGAGGCGATATCTTCCGCACTTCCGAACTCGTCTCCCACTCTGAGGAGCCAGGAGTTATCTTCCTCGTCATCGATATATCCGATAGGCATGGAGAAGTTCTGGGCATATATAAGCTGGGAAAGTGTCTGGGGAGTAATAAAGTCGTCTACGTTTGCGCTCTTGAGAGCTTCCTCCCTTGCTGCATCATACTGGGCCTGGGCAGCATCCAGCTGTGTCCTGGCATCCGAGAGCTGTACGGAAGCTGTAGAGAAGGCGACTGCCGCATCCAGCTGGGCCTGGGTAAGACCTGAAGTCATGGTCTGAAGTCCCGTGATCATCTCAGGGATGGAATCCACCATATCACTGACTCCGGAAAGGGATGAATCCGCATTGTCCAGGGAATCGGCCATAGTTCCGAGAGGGTCGGCATTTCTGATCTGGGTGATTATATTTGAAGCTCTTGCCAGAAGGCTTGCCAGGTTTGTGGTCGTGCTGACAAGATCTGTCACCGTATCTCCGTTGATGTTGTCGGAGGCGTCGCTCAAGTCATCATTCAGGTCAGCGATATCTTCCATAAGGGTGGCGGCCTGCTCCGGCGTAAGTCCGAGGCCTTCCATGGAAGCCTGGGTCAGCGCCGCTACCGCGCTGTCGTAGGCGGTCTGGGCGGAAGCCACTTCTTCGGAAGCCTGGTCGTAAGTATCCTGGGCCAGCTGAAGGTCCGTCTGGGCATCTGTCACAGTCTGGAGAAGTGCCAGGTATTCTTCCGAATCCTGGGCGAAGGTGGCGGCATCCAGGTTTGCCTGGGTGGTATCCGCATTTTCCTGGGCGGCTGTCAGGATCTCCTGGGCATCAGTCTGAAGCTTGATGGCCGCATTTAATGTCTCCAGGGTATCATCCACATTTTCCTGGGCTGTAGCCAGGGATGAATCTGCAGTTGTACTGGCGGAATCCAGGCCTGAGCTTAAGGCGGAAAGCCGCTGCCTCAGAAGGGATATGCCGTCCTTCAGGTCATCTGCCATATCTCCCGACTGAAGGTTCAGCTGGGAAAAGAGCGTAGATGATAAAGTATTTCCGAATCCTGCCTGTGCTGAATCAAGTTCTGCCTGGGCATCTTCCAGCTGTTCATTTGCATCGTCCAGCATCTCCTGGGCATCTGCCAGGGAGTCGTTGGTCTTCTGAAGGATGTCCTCGTTGAGGGCATCGATCTTGTCCTGGCTGAGTTCCACCTGGATGCTCTTTTCCACCAGACCTACGGTGGTGACGCTGGCGACGCCTTCCTGTCTTGAGATATAGGGAATGACTTCGTAGTTAACAAAGTCTGTAAGTTCATATATATCGTAGCCGTCCTTTTCTACCGCCACATACATGGTGGCGAACATATCCAGGGAGATCTCCAGGATGCTGGGTGTCATGGCTCCGTCAGGAAGGGAAGACTCCAGCTGGTTGAGGGCTCCGGACACTCGGACCGTGGCCGCGTTCATATCGGTGCCGTCTTCAAATTCCAGCTGTACTACCGAGTAGTCCTCGGAACTGGTGGAAGACACGTTCTTGATGCCGTTGATGGTACCCAGGGTGTTTTCGATGGGTACGGTAACGGAGTCCTCGATCTTTTCGGGGCTGGCTCCGGGATATGCGGTTATAACGATAAGATAGGGAAGGTCGATCTCCGGAAGAAGGTCCATGGAGAGATGGGTGAGCGAAACAAAGCCCATCGCAATGATGATTATCGTTGCGACAAGTACGGTAAAAGGCTTTTTTACGCTCAGTTTTTCCATCAAAAGACCTCCGTCTTAAAGACCTTGATAATAATAGCAAGGGGTATGTTAACAATTCAATCTTTTTATTATTAATTAATAAAGAATTAATCTCATTTGGGGAAAAGGATGAGAAAAGATGAATTATCTGACATTTTACGAGTGCGATGTCAAATATGTATTATTTTCGATTTCTTGTAAAAAATCATCCTTATGTATGATTACTCACAAAAAGGGGGCCGATATAATTACGGTATAACAACCAGAAAGCGGGAGGTTTTCAAAATGGGATTTTTCAGTAATCTATTCGGTAAGCAGACATGTTGTCTCTGTGGTGCAGAGTGCGGCCCTATGAGCAGGGACAAGATCAAGAATAAGGAATATGTATGCAGTGACTGTAAGAAAAAGTGCAGCAGCTTTATCAGAGTTTCTGAGAT